>JASFUJ010000363.1:0-4692 GCA_050050355.1 Acidobacteriota bacterium | reverse complement strand
GTCGATCTCCTCCCAGGCTTGGGACCCCACGTCGGCGATCCAGAGGTCGCCCGTCCACCGGTCGAAGGACGCCCGCCACGGGTTGCGCAGCCCGTAGGCCCAGATCTCCTCCCGGGCCCCGGCGACTCCCACGAACGGGTTGTCCGGAGGGATCGCATAGGCCACACCCGGATCGGTCGAGTCCACGTCGATGCGCAAGATCTTGCCGAGCAGGGTCGCCAGGGACTGGCCGTTCTCGTGCGCGTCCGCCCCGCCGCCGCCGCTCCCGTCGCCCGTGGAGATGTAGAGGAAGCCGTCCGGCCCGAAGGCGAGCTGGCCGCCGTTGTGGTTGTTGCCCGGCTGGTCCATGGCCAGGAGGACCTCCTCCGAGGCCGGGTCGGCCAGGTCCGGGTCGGCGGCCGAGACCGTGTAGCGGGCGACCACCGTCTGGAGCTGGGAGTCGACCGTGCGGGTGTAGCTCACGAAGAGCTCGCCGTTGGTGGCGTACTCCGGATGGAAGACGAGACCGAGGAGACCCCGCTCGCCGCAGCAGGTGACCACCGAGGACAGGTCGAGGAAGGGCGTGGGCCGCACGCCCACCGCGTCCCGGATCAGGATCTCGCCGGTCTGCTGGACGACGAACAGACGGCCGGAGTCGTCCGGGGGAGCGGTCATCGCCACCGGCTGCACCAGGCCGCTCGCCACCTCCACCGTGTCGAGGGCGAGACCCTGGGCCCGCGCGGAAGGGGCGGCTCCGGGGATCAGGACGGAGGGCAGGAGAAGAGCCGGCCAGACGCGGGATATTCGCACGCCTCTATAGTACTCCCGCATCACTCCTGCCTGTGGGAAGATCGATCCGACGACCCCCGGACCCGAAGGAGAGTGCCCCGATGGCCCCGACCGAAGTGCAAGAGCGGATCGAGACCGACCCGACCGGAGACCGGCGGGAAACGGACGAGCCGGACGTCCAGTGGACGAAGACCCTCTGCGGCATCTGCCCCGCGGGCTGCTGGGTGGAAGCCGGGATGGAGGACGGCCCGGACGGACCGAGGCTGGTCGACATCCGGCCGGACCCGGACCACGCCCTGGGGATGATCTGCCGCCGGGGGAAGCACGCCCCGGAGATCATCTACTCGGAGAACCGCCTGCGGTACCCCATGCGCCGGGTGGGACCCAAGGGCTCGACGGACCCGGACGCCTTCGAGCGCATCTCCTGGGACGAGGCCTACGACCTGATCGTCGAGCGGCTCCAGGCCATCAAGGCCGAGTCCGGGCCGGAGGCCGTCTCCATCTACACCGGCCGCGGCGCCTTCGAGCTGTCCCTGTGCGACCTCTACCAGCCGAAGGAGGCGGCGGTCTCCTCCGCCTCGAACGTGCTCTTCCCCTTCGGCTCGCCCAACACCATGGGCGTCGGCGCGCTCTGCTACGTGTCGTTCGCCATGATCGCGCCCCACGTGACCCTGGGTCGGATGCTGATCAACATGTTCACCGACATGGAGAACAGCGAGCTCCTGTTCGTCTGGGGCGCCAACCCGGCCACCGACTCGCCGCCGCTCGACATGTACCGGCTGGAGGCCGCCGCCCACCGGGGCGCCGAGGTGGTGGTGATCGATCCGCGCTACACCGAGACCGCCCGGCGGACCGGCGGCGCGTGGGTGCCGATCCGGCCCGGGACCGACGGCGCCCTGGCGCTTTCCATGATCGGAGTCCTGCTGGACGAGGACCTCCACGACGAAGAGCTCGCCGAGAGCTGGTGCCACGGCTTCGAGGAGCTCCGCACCTACGTGGGCCACTTCCCGCCCGAGGTGGCGGAGGAGATCACCGGCGTGCCGGCCGACACCGTCCGCGAGCTGGCCCGTCGCATCGCCCGCGCCCGGGGCGCCTGCCCGGTCATGTACACCGGCCTCGAGTACTCCAACAGCGGCATCCAGGCGATCCGCGCCGTGCTCATCCTGTTCGCCCTCGCCGGCCACCTGGACGTGCCCGGAGGAATCGGCCTGGCGATGCCGGACTCCCACTTCCCCGTCAACCGATCCTGCAACCAGTCGAACCCGGACCTGGACCGGGCCGTGGCCCGGGACAAGTTCCCCCTCTACAGCCGGTACCGGGGCGAGTCCCACGCCAGCGGGCTGGTGACCTCGGTGCTCGAAGGCGAGCCGTACCGCATCCGCGGGCTGATCGTCCACGGCGGGTCGATCCTCACCTCCTGGCCGCAGACCTCCGTCTGGCGCGAGACCCTGTCGAAGCTGGACTTCCTGGTCACCATCGACCGTCAGCTCACGGCGGACGCCGCCTACGCCGACGTGGTGCTGCCGGCGACGACCATGTTCGAGATCGAGTCCTACATGACCTACGGGCCGATCTTCCGGCTGCGGGAGAAGCTCATCGAGCCGGTGGGCGAGGCGCGCAACGACTACCTGATCATGGCGGAGCTGGCGGAGCGCCTGGGCTACGGCCACCTCTACCCCCAGAGCGAGGAGGAGGTGGTGCGCTTCGCCCTGGAGGGCTCCGGCTACACGCCCGAGGACGTGCGGGCGGCGGGCGGCTGGGTCAGCCGGCCGACCTCGATGATGGAGTACAAGAAGTGGGAGAAGGGGCACCTGCGGCCGGACGGCGAGCCCGGCTTCGACACGCCGACCGGCAAGCTCGAGATCTGGTCGACGATCCTGGAGGACTTCGGCTACGAGCCGCTGCCCAAGTACACCGAGCCGACCGAAGGCCCGCTGGGCGATCCGGCGCTGGCGAAGGAGTTCCCGCTGGTGTTCAACTCCGGCGCCCGGCCCCAGACCGATTTCCGCTCCCAGCACCACGGCATCCCCGGCCTCGCCAAGGACCACCCGGAGCCGACCGTCCAGCTCTCCCGGGCGGACGCCGAGGCCCGGGACATCACCGACGGCGACCTGGTGGAGGTGCGCACGCCCCGGGGCGCGGTGCCCTTCCGGGCGCTGGTGAGCGAGGACATCACCGCCGGCGCCGTGGAGTGCTCCATGGGCGGCGGCACGCCGGTGGGGTCCAAGGCCTGGCAGGAGTGGAACGTCAACGAGCTCACCGACCTGGGCAACTACGACGAGGTCTCCGGCTTCCCGGTCTACAAAGCGCTGCTGTGCCAGGTGCGCAAGCTCGAGGAGGGGGAGCAGACCTGCCCGGCCGGAGTGGCCATGCGGGACGGCGAGCACCTGTTCGAGGCCCGCATCGCCGAGGGCAAGAGCCGGCCGCGCCGGCGGATCTACCTGGACAGCAACGCCACCACCGCGACGGCGCCGGCGGTTGTGGAGGCCATGGAGCCGTTCCTGAAGGACCGCTGGGGCAACCCCTCCAGCATCCACTCCACCGGCCGGGAGGCCCATGAGGCCGTGGAACGGGCCCGGCGCCAGGTGGCCCGGCTGATCGGCGCCCGGCCCCGGCGGGTGGTCTTCACCGGCGGCGGCTCGGAGGCGGACAACCTGGCGGTCAAGGGGGTGGCGTTCGCGCATCTGAGTCGGACCGGCTCCCCCGGCCACGTGATCACCAGCACCGTCGAGCACCCGGCCGTGCTCCAGGCCTGCCGCTTCCTCGAGACCCTCGGCCACCCGGTGACCTACCTGGAGGTGGGCGGGGACGGCCGGATCGACCCGGAGGCGCTGGCCGGTGCGCTCCAGAGCGACACGATCCTGGTGTCACTGATGATGGCCAACAACGAGGTCGGGACCGTCCAGCCGATCGCCGAGCTGGCGGCGGTCGCCCGGGACCAGAACGGGGAGCGGGGCATCCTCTTCCACACCGACGCGGTCCAGGCGGTGGGCAAGATCCCGGTGGACGTGGAGGAGCTGGGGGTGGACCTGCTGACCTTATCCGGCCACAAGATCCACGGGCCGAAAGGGGTCGGCGCCCTCTACGTGCGCAAGGGCGTCGAGCTGGAGCCCCTGGTCCACGGCGGCAAGCAGGAGGGGTCGCTCCGGGCCGGCACCGAGAACGTGGCGGCCATCGTGGGCCTCGGCGCCGCGGCCGACCTGGCGCGGACGCGCCTGGGGGACGCCGACCGGATCACCGGCCTCCGCGACCGCCTCGAGGCCGGCATCCGCGAGCTGATCCCCGAGGCGCGCCTGAACGGCCCGTCCACCGGGCGCCTGCCCAACACCCTCAACCTCACCCTGCCCGAGCTGCGGGGCGAGTCCCTCGCCATCGCCCTCGACCGCCACGGCATCGCCCTGTCGTCCGGCTCCGCCTGCAAGTCCGGCTCGCCGGAGCCGACGCACGTGCTGCTGGCCATGGGCCGGAGCGAGGAGGACGCCCACTGCGCGGTGCGGTTCTCGCTCTCGGCCGACACGACGGAGGAGGAGATCGACGCCACGATCGAGGCCCTGGGCGAGGTGCTGAACGAGATGCGGACGACGGTGCGGTTTCTGCCGTGTAAGTAGGATCAGGGTTGTCGGATCACCCCCTCAACCCCCCTCGGTCACTCCCTTCCCTACAGGCCCCCTCTCCCCGCCGGGGAGAGGGCCGGGGTGAGGGGATAAAGATCACCCGCTCTGCGCTCGCGCCGGACCTCCCCACAGGAGATGACCGTGTTGGCGCGGGGCTCGTCCCCGCGCGCCTCGCTCAGGCCACCACCTCGAACGGGTTCACGATCTCGAGGCTGCACTCCTCGAAGTCGGTGACGTTGCGGGTCGCCACGGCGAATCGTTGGGCCCTGGCGATCGCCGCGATCTGGCCGTCGAGGATGCTCATGGGACG
>JASFUJ010000362.1:0-4694 GCA_050050355.1 Acidobacteriota bacterium | reverse complement strand
GCCCGGCTATTCCCCGCGGGAGCCCCTTCGGCTCAGCCCTCCGTCGGGAGCTCTTCCGCTCGTTCTTCGAGCAGCTCGGCGAGGGTGCTCTCGCCGAGGCCGCGGGCCCGGAGCTCCTCGACCTTGCGGCTGAGCCCTTCGAGCAGGCCGCGCAGGCTCTCCGGCAGGGGCTGGAACATCCGCTCGCTGCCCTCGTCGTAGGCGGCGATCACCTGCTCGAGGCGCACCTTGTGGGGCGGGCGCGCCAGCAGGTAGGCCCGTTCGCGGCCTTCGGTGGGGCGCAGGATCTCCGCGGCCAGGAGCGGCTCCAGGATGGGGACCAGCTCGTCCGGTGGAACCACCAGACGGTCCGACAGCTCGGAGAGCTCGGCGATCGGCTCGCCCCGGTCGAGGCTCTCGGTGAGCAGCAGGGCCGCCGCCAACCCCAGCCAGCGCCCCTGGAGGTGCGGCTCCCGGCCCATGCCGCGCAGCAGGGCGCCGTAGTGCTGGGCGCAGTAGGCCAGCTCGCTGCCGTAGAGGACGATGGTCCAGGCCACCTGGATCGAGATGGCGAAGAACAGGGCGAAGGCGAAGCGGCCGTAGACCTGGGACGGACGGCTGAGCAGGCCCACGTACAGACCGAAGCTCTGGCGCAGGATCTCGAACAGGATCGCCGCCGCCAGGCCTCCGGCCAGGGCGCAGCGGAAGGAGACCGCGGTGTAGGGCACCAGCCAGTAGAGCATGGTCAGGCCCAGCAGCAGCGCCAGGAAGGGCGCCACGTTGAGCGCCACCGAGCTCTCCAGGATCCCTTCGCCCAGGGTCTGGCGCAGCAGGAACAGGCTCGAGAAGGTCACGCCGATCAGCACCGGACCCCAGAAGATCAGCATGGTGAAGGAGAGCAGCCGCACCCGCCAGGGCCGGCGCCGGGAGACGTTCCAGATCCGGTTGATGGTCTCCTCCACGGTGGCGAAGGCGAAGAGCGACGTGGCGAGAAAGGCGATCAACCCCCACCCCTGGAGCTCCTGGGCCTGGGTGAGGAACTGTTCGAGCTGCTCGGTGATGGTGGCCTCGTGGTACGGCAGCACCTGGACGAAGACGTCCAGGGTCTCCTGCTGGAACCGGCTGAAGATGCGCGCGCCCACGAACGTGAAGGCCGCGAGCAACGGGATGACCGAGAGGATGGTGACGTAGGCCAGCGCCGAGGAGGTGAGCAGCACCCCGTCCCGGTGGGAGCGCCCGAAGGTGAGCAGGAAAAAGCGGCCGAGGCGCGTGCCGGAACGGCGCCAGGGCCCGAGCACGATCCGGGCCCGGCTCCGGCTCCGGGCTCGACTCCGGATCCTCTCGAGCCCCCGGCGCAAGGCCAGCACGGGAACCCGTAGACGTTGGATGAAGGTCGGCTCGATCATGGCCTCCCCCGGCCGGCGTGGGACGGATGGACGGGGAGCTTGCGGGGAGTTGGCGAGGAATTGGCAAGGAACATGCTTGAATATCAGGGAAGAGAGCAGGCAGGAGTCTACCACCGGGCGATTCGCGGGTGGGTGGTGGCTTGAGAGACCTGAGTGTGACTTGATAAAATTCCATTCTCGCCCGGGGCGGAGGCCTTCCGCCCCGCCCCCGCGATTGCAACAGGCAGAACGCACCGAACACCAACGCCCCGAGCACGGGGCAGGAGGATGATGATGGCGAAAGCCAGGACCGACGAGCTTCGCGAGAAGGTCACCAAGATCGCCGACGACGCCAAGGAGCGGTTCGACGATGTCTCCGCCGAGGTCCGCAAAGGGGCCGAGCGGGCGACCAAGGAGATCCGCCAGGGGTACGAGAAGGCTTCGACGGCCGCGCGCGAGGGCTACGAGGACGCCTCGAAGCGGCTGCAGAAGGGCTACAACCGGGTCCGCAAGGACTTCGACAGCCTGAGCTCAGACATGAACGACTACGTCCGCGACAACCCGGGCCGGTCGATCCTGCTGGCCGCCGGCGTCGGCTTCCTGCTCGGCCTGCTGTTCCGCGGCGGCGGCGACAGGGAGTGATCCGGTGGCGGCCACCGACCTCGTTCCGCCCGAAGGGTCCGCGCACGAGATGGTCGACGAGGTGATGCCGGAGAGCTTCGAGTGGGAGCGCCTGGTGCGGGACTATCCCGTGCCGGCGCTCGTGCTCGCGGGCATCGGCGGCTTCTGGCTCGGCCGCACCCGCGGCCGCGCCATCCTGACCGCCGTGGCCGGGTTCGCCGCCGTCCAGGTCACGGAGCAGGTGAACGAGTTTCTGGGGGACGAGGTGCTGTAGGAGTCGGCGGGGCGGGGTGTGTAAGACTCGCCCCCGTGCGCAGCATCTTCCACATCTCCGACGTCCACTTCGGCCCGCCGCATCTGCGGCGCGTCTCCGACGGAGTGATCGAGCTCGTCGAGCGGCGGCGGCCGGACGTGGTCGTCCTGTCCGGCGATCTCACCCAGCGGGCCAAGCCCCGGCAGTTCCGCGAGGCCCGCGAGTTCGTCGACCGCATCCCGGCGCCGACGCTCGTCGTGCCCGGCAACCACGACGTGCCCCTGTACCGCTTCTGGGAGCGGATCTTCGTCCCCTTCGGCGCCTACCGCAAGCACTTCGCCGAAGAGCTCGAGCCCGTCCACCGGGACGACGAGCTGCTGATCGTCGGCATCAACACCGCCTTCAACTGGACCTGGAAGGACGGCCGGATCACCCTCGGCCGGCTGCTCGAGGTGGCCCGCCTGTTCGAGGAGACTCCCGAGAGCGTCTTCAAGGTGGTGGTCGCCCACCATCACCTGATCCCGCCCCCCAACTTCGGCACCCAGCGGGTGCTGGCCAACGCCTACGAGGCGATCGACCTGTTCTCCACCTGCGGCGTGGACCTGATCCTCTCCGGCCACCTGCACCAGGCCTACATCGGCAACTCGGAGGAGTTCTATCCCAAGGGCCGCCCCCCGGTGGTGATCCTCCACTCCGGCACCACCACCTCGAACCGGGGCCGCGGCGGAGAGCGCGAGCGCAACACCTGCAACTGGATCGAGATCGGTCCGGAGGTCCTGACCGTGTCCCACCTGCGCTGGCACCACGACCTCGACCGCTTCGCCGAGCACAGCCGCCACCTCTATCCTCGCCAGGAGCGAGTTCCGTACACGCTCGAGGTGGTGTGAGCCGGGCCGCGGGGGGACGAGCCCCCCGCCTACATGGGGCATTGACCGTGCAGGGCCGGGGCTCGTCCCCGGCCGTCGAGTCGCCTCCGGGGCTCGTCCCCGGCCGTCGAGTCGCCTCCGGGGCTCGTCCCCGGCCGGCCGAGGCCGGTTCGAACCCTATACAATCCGCTCCATGACCGACTACGCGAACGAAGAGTGGCTCTCGATCCGGATGATCGACGACGAAGAAGAGGCGGAGCTGATCGAGGGCTTCCTCAAGAGCCGGGACATCCCCTGCCAGCTCGAGTCCAGGTACTCCCACGAGTTCCCCACCCACATGGGGCGTCTCGCCGAGATCGAGCTCAAGGTCCCCGAGAGCCGGGCGCAGGAGGCCCGCGAGCTCCTGGAGCGTCGAGAAGGGGCCGCCGCGGCGGACGCGTCCGAAGCCGAGTCGTGACCGCCTTCGAGGCCGGCCGGAGCGTCGGCCGCTACCGGATCCTGAGGCCCCTGGGCTCCGGTGCCATGGGGGTCGTGTACCTGGCGCAGGACCCCCAGATCGAGCGCCTGCTGGCCATCAAGACCGTCCGCCTGGAGGCCGAGCGCGAGGAGGAGATCGAAGAGCGGACCCGGCGCCTTCTGCGCGAGGCCAAGACCGCGGGCCGGCTGATCCACCCCCACATCGTCACCCTGTTCGACGCGGGCGAGCAGGACGGCATGCTCTTCCTGGCGTTCGAGTACGTGGAGGGCCGGAGCCTGGCGGATCGGCTGGCGGAGAGCCTCCGGACCGGGCCGCCGATGCGCGTCGCCGAGGCCCTGCGGATCGCTCGCGAGACCGCCGAGGGGCTCGATCACGCCCACCGGCGGGGGATCGTCCACCGGGACGTCAAGCCCGCCAACCTGCTGCTGGCCGCCGACGGCGGGATCAAGATCAGCGACTTCGGCATCGCCAAGATGGCCGGGCAGGCCACCGAGCTGACCGTCACCGGCTCGGTCGTGGGCAGCCCCCACTACCTCTCCCCGGAGCAGGTGCGGGGCGAGGAGCTGGACGGCCGGAGCGACCTGTTCTCGCTCGGCGTCGTGCTCTACGAGATGCTCGGCGGGCGGCGCCCGTTCGACGGGGACACCTTCACCACCCTGCTCTACAAGATCCTCCATGCGGAGCCCGAGCCGATCCGGCTCCGGCCCGGCCTGCAGCCCGACCTGGCGCGGCTGCTGGGCGCCCTCCTGGCCAAGGACCCGGCGCACCGGCCGCCGGACGGCGCCCGGGTGGCCGAGGAGATCGCCGCCCTGGAGCGGGACCTCCCGTCCGAGGTGCTGGCCGGGCCGGCGATCCATGCCGAGAGCTCGGCGGACCGGGAGGACGCCCTGCCCGGCACCCGCGCGGCGCCGATCCCACCGCCCCCGCCTCCGCCGCCCTCCGGTCCACCCGGAGGGCCGAGCGCGGTGGCGCCCGGCACCGCGGGCCTCACCGAGGGTGCGGCCGCGTCGGGGAGCTCGCCCGGAGTCTCGCCGCGGGCGCGCAGGCGCCGGATGCTCTGGCTCGGGGCGGCCCTCGGCCTCGCGCTGCTCGCCGCCGGCGTCACGGCGGGA
>JASFUJ010000361.1:0-4707 GCA_050050355.1 Acidobacteriota bacterium | reverse complement strand
ACGGTCCCCAGACGGTCGTAGCTCACCATCGGCCGCCCCGCCGCCGGGCTCTCGGCCAGCCGGTCGAGCAGGCGCCGTCCCCGCTCGATGAACGACTCGATCGGGATCCGCGTGCGCACCGGGATGGTCATGGCGAGGAGCACGCCGGCCACCGTGGCGTGGACCCCGGACTTGAGCACCGCCAGCCAGACCACCGCGCCCACCAGCACGTAGATCAGCAGGCTCCGCACCCCGGCGCGGTTGGCGATGGCCAGGAAGATCAGCAACGCCGCGGCGACCCCGAGGGCCGCCCCGGAGAGCTTGTCCGTGTAGAACAGGGCGATCACCAGCACCGCCCCCAGGTCGTCCACGATCGCCAGGGCCGTCAGGAAGACCTTGAGCGCCGTCGGCACCTTCGAGCCGAGGAGCGCGGCGATGCCGAGGACGAACGCGATGTCCGTCGCCATGGGGATGCCCCAGCCGGCGGACGCCTCGCCGCCGGCGTTGAGCGCCGCGTAGATCGCCGCCGGCACCAGCATCCCGCCGAGCGCGGCGGCCATGGGCAGGGCCGCCCTGCGGGGCGAGGCCAGCTCGCCCACCAGGAGCTCGCGCTTGATCTCCAGGCCGACGACGAAGAAGAAGATCGCCATCAGCCCGTCGTTGATCCAGAGCAGCAGCGGCTTGGCCAGGTCGAAGCCGCCGGCGCCCACCCGGACCTCCGTCTGCCACAGGGCGAAGTACGCCTCGCTCCACGGCGAATTGGCCCAGGCCAGGGCCAGCGCCGCGGCCACGAGCAGCAGGATGCCGCCCGCCGCCTCCAGGGAGGCGAACCGTGCGAACGGGGTCAGCACCCGATCGATCGGGCGGGGCGGGGCGTCCGGATCGCCCCCTGGATGCAGCCGGCCTGTCGCCATGGTCGGTCTCCTTCCGAACGTCTCTGTGCGCGCTGGATGCTACCGTGCCGGTCGCGGCCTTCCAGAGCCACGACCACGTCCGCGGATTGTACAGACTCTGTCCAGAAACTGCAGGGAGGCCGGCAACACCCGGCCGCCTGATCGCCCCCCTCTCCCTCTGACCCAGTGGGGGGAGAGGGCCGGGGTGAGGGTCGGCGCGCCGCCCCCACCCAGCGCCTCACGACGGCATCACGGATCCGGGTTCTCGGGGCAGACGCAGGCACCGTTGGTGCACACGCCCGCGCCGCAGGTGCAGACACCCGGAGTGTAGCAGTGGCTGTCCTTGCTGCACGGCGTCCCCGTCCCGCCACAGCTCGGGCCGCTGCAGTAGGTCCGCTGTCCGTCGCACTCGACCCAGCCGTAGCCCTCCGACCCTTCGTCGCAGTCGTTGAGGTAGCTCGTGCACGAGATGCTCGACGGCGGCGGATAGGCACAGTTGCGCGACACCGTGCAGTAATCCAGCCGCGGCGGACCGTCCGTCGTCTCGACCGGCTCCTGCACCTGCTCGGACGAAGCGGCCTCGGCGGCCGGAGCCTGCTCGGAGCCCACATCGTCCGCGGACGCACTGACCAGCGCCGGAGCGATCGCGACCGCCACCGCGGCGACCGCCAACAACAACAGAATCATGCGCTTGGGCTTCATCGTTCCCTCCATGGTTGACCTGGTTGCAGTCGGGGAGCCCAGCCTCGAATGATTTCGATGCTGCCCAATGATCGCTGTGCGGCAAACGCGAACAACCGGGACGAGGGGCGAGGTCGGCGGCTTCTTCGCGCTGAGGTCACGGACAAGCGGCTGAAGCAGGCCGCGGACCTCCCGTTCGATCTCCAGCCGCTGCCGTCGGCATCCCTCGACGACCTGGACGTCGATCTTTTCGAGCGCGGGTACCTGCCGAATGCGGTCGCGCCGGAAGTTCTGACGGAGAACCGGCGCTCGGTCGAGGATCAGCTCCAGGCGGTGCGGTTTCTGGACCGCCATTCCGTGCCCACGGTCGTCGGCATCCTCGTGGTCGGTCAAGATCCGCGGGCGTTCGTCCCCGGGGACGTGGTCCAGTTCGTCCGGTTCGACGGCACGGAGCTCACCGACCCGGTGAAGGACCAGAAGGAGATCGACGGCCCGATTCCGGAGCTCCTCCGACGACTCGACGAGGTCATCGAAAGCCACAACTCGGTCGGTCTCGAGCTGGGTGGAGGACCGACCGCGGTCCAGCGGCCCGAGTACCCGCTTCCGGCCCTTCGGCAGCTCATCCGAAACGCCGTCCTCCACCGGGACTACGAGTCGACCCACGCGCCGGTGCGCATCTACTGGTTCGAGGACCGGGTCGAGATCCACAGCCCCGGTGGTCCGTTCGGCCTGGTCACGCCCGAGAGCTTCGGCGAGCCGGGTATCGCCGACTACCGGAACCCTCATCTGGCCGAGGCGATGAAGGTGCTCGGCTACGTGGAGAAGTTCGGGGCCGGCATCCAGATCGCGCGGCGTGAGCTCGAGAGAAACGGCAACCCACCCTTGGAGTTCACGGTGCAGCCGACACGCGTGCTCGCCGTGGTGAGGAGGGCATCGTGAGCTGCCCGAGCGTGGCGTTCTTCAACAACAAGGGCGGGGTCGGGAAGACTTCGCTCGTCTACCACCAGTCCTGGATGTACGCCGACCTCGGGGCGAAGGTCCTGGTGGCCGACTTCGACCCCCAGGCCAACCTGACCGCGGCCTTCCTGGACGAGGAGCGGCTGGAGGAGCTGTGGTCCCCCGAGACAGGCTCTCCCAAGACCGTCTACGGCGCGATCGAGCCCATCGTCAAAGGCGTGGGCGACATCGTGGACGACCCCCACCTGGAAGAGGTCGACGACCGGATCACCCTCCTCCCGGGCGACCTGAGCCTGGCCCGGTTCGAGGACGATCTGTCGCAGCAATGGCCGATCTGCCTCGACGGCAAGGAGCGTGCGTTTCGGATCGTCTCCGCCTTCTGGCGCCTGCTGCAGCGCAGCGCGGCGCAGGCGGACGCCGACTTCGCCCTGGTGGACCTGGGCCCGAACCTGGGCGCCATCAACCGGGCAGGCCTCGTCGCCTCGGACCACCTGGTGGTTCCGCTCGCCCCCGACCTCTTCTCGCTCCAAGGGCTCAGGAACCTGGGACCGACGGTTCGCGACTGGCGCAAGGCGTGGCAAGAGCGGCTGGCCAAGGTGCCCTCGGACGCGGCCGACCTGGACCTCCCCGAGGGCTCGATGGAGCCGGCCGGCTACGTCGTGCTTCGACAGGCGGTCCGCCTGGACCGCCCGGTCAAGGCGTACGAGCGGTGGGTTCAGCGGGTCCCGAGCACCTACGCGAAGTCGGTTCTCGGCCGGCCGTCCGAGCCCGGCCTCACGTTCACCGAAGACCCCGAATGCCTGGGGCTGCTCAAGCATTACCACAGCCTGATGCCCCTCGCCCAGGAGGCGCGCAAGCCGATCTTCCACCTCAAGCCGGCGGACGGCGCAATCGGAGCGCATGCCAAGGCGGCCGAAGGCGCCCGGCAGGACTTCGAGAGCCTCGCGCGCACGATCGCCGAGCGGTGCGGGCTCCCGGTGACCCTGCCACCTCCCGCGGGAGGGAGCGACTGAACCGTCAGCGTTGCCGCCTCGGAGGGTGCCCACCACCGGAACGGTGCAACCGCCGATCCTGCGGAAGACCTTCAGGGGCCGCATGTCGACCGCCGGAGGAGGGTCCCGTGAACCGGCCGGGCGTCGCCGGACGTCGCCGGGGCTCGTGTTGTTCCGGGCGATCCTTCACCTCGACCGAACGGCTCGGTCGGCGGTTCGTACGGATTGACCATGGTCAGTGACCATGGTGGATTCCTCTGGTAAAATGACCCGTGATGGAAACGATCGCGATCTCGAAGTTCAAGGCCACCTGCCTCGCGCTGCTCGACAGGGTGAAGAAGACCGGCCAGCCGCTGGTGATCACCAGGCGGGGGGAACCGATCGCGCAGGTGATCCCACCGGAGCCGCCCGAGTCGCCGGAGGAGGACACGTTCGCCTGCATGGCCGGCACCTTCGAGATCGTGGGGGACATCGTCGAGCCGCTGGGCGAGGACGATTGGGAAGTCCTCCAGTGAGCGGCTTCCTCCTCGACACGCACGTCTGGCTCTGGTACCTGGGGGGAGAGCCGCGCCTGCCTCCGGCGGTCCGCGACCAGATTCGCACGTCCCTCGACGAGTGCTGGCTCTCCCCGGTCTCGGTCTGGGAAGCGGGCATCCTCCGCGACCGGGGCAAGATCCGGCTGGAAGGCGACTTCAGGACCTGGTTCGAGGAGAGCCGGCGCAGGCTTCCCCTCCGCACTGCGCCGCTCAACGCCGAGGTGGCGCTGGCGTCTCTCGAGAGCGACCTGCCCCACCGGGATCCGGCGGACCGCTTCCTCGCGGCGACCGCCCGGACCTACCAGCTCACCCTGGTCACGGCGGACGGGCGGCTCCTCGACTGCGAATCGCTGGCCACCCTCTCCGCCCGGGAGTAAGGCCAGCCGAAGGCCGGCGCCTTCCTCCGTACCGCGGTCGGAATGGTGCTGACCCTGGGCATCGCGCTGATCAGCAGCCGGTGACGGCCGAGGGAGCCTGCCACGTCGTCGCTCGAAACGGCGCCGGGCCCTGGAGAACGCCCGCCCCGTGAAGGTCTCCGGTCAAGCTCATCCACGAGGAAGGCGGTAAACTGAACGAGATGACCCTCGAAGAGCGCAGCGAGGAGCGCCGCCGGCGGATCGTGGGCAACCGCGCCAGGAGCTTCGCCGAGGCCGAGGAGTGGGACCTGGA
>JASFUJ010000360.1:0-4722 GCA_050050355.1 Acidobacteriota bacterium | reverse complement strand
GGAGTACGGCTACCGCGGCGGCTACCGCGGCGTCTACCCGATCAAGGTCAACCAGGACCGCTACCTGGTGGAGCGGCTGGTGGAGTTCGGCCGCCCCTACCACTACGGCCTGGAGGCCGGCTCCAAGCCCGAGCTGCTGGCGGTGATGGCGCTGGTGGACGACCCGGAGGCGCTGATCGTCTGCAACGGCTACAAGGACGAGGAGTACGTGGAGACCGCGCTCCTCGCGACCCGGCTGGGCCGCCGGGTGGTGCTGGTGGTCGAGAAGGCGTCGGAGCTCCCCCTGATCCGCGACGTCAGCCGGCGGATGGGGATCGAGCCGCTGATCGGCGCGCGCTCGCGCCTGTCCACCCGGGGCGCCGGCCACTGGGAGGCCTCCGGCGGCGACCGCTCGAAGTTCGGTCTCGGCGCGAGCGACCTGCTGTCCGCCGTCGAGCTCCTGCGCGAGCACGACCTGCTGGGGCGCTTCCAGCTCCTCCACTTCCACCTGGGCAGCCAGATCTCGTCGATCCGCTCCATCAAGGAGGGCATCCGGGAGGCCGCCTGGACCTACGTCCACCTGATGGAGATGGGCGCCGGGCTGCGCTACCTGGACGTCGGGGGCGGCCTGGGGGTCGACTACGTGGGAACGCGGAGCGACGAGATCTCGTCGATGAACTACACCCTCCAGGAGTACGTCAACGACGTGGTCCACGGGGTCCAGGAGGTGTGCGACCAGCGGGGCGTCCCCCATCCGACCCTGGTGAGCGAGTCCGGGCGCGCCGCGGTGGCCCATCACGCGGCGCTGGTGGTCGACGTGCTCGGGGTGTCGGAGCTCGCGGTCAACCCGCTGCCCGCCCACCCGCCGGAAGACGCCGAGCCGGCCCTGGTCAACCTGTTCGACGCGGTCCGCGAGGCCTCGGAGGACAACCCGATCGAGGTCTACCACGACGCCCTGGCCGCCCGGGACGACTGCCGCAACCTGTTCAACCTGGGGCACCTGTCGCTCGAGCACCGGGGCCTGGCGGAGGACGTCTTCTGGGCGGTCTGCCGCACGCTCCGGGACCTGATGCGCGAGCGGATGAGCGACGGGGACGATCCGCCGGAGGAGCTCCGCGCGCTGAGCCGGGAGCTGGCGGACACCTACTTCTGCAACTTCTCGGTGTTCCAGTCGATCCCGGACTCCTGGGCCATCGACCAGGTCTTCCCGGTGATGCCGATCCACCGCCTGGACGAGCGGCCGACCCGCCGGGGCATCCTGGCCGACATCACCTGCGACTCGGACGGCAAGATCGACCGCTTCATCGACCGGGCGGAGGAGAAGCGGATCCTGGAGCTCCACCCGTTCACCGGCGAGCCCTACTACCTGGGGGCCTTCCTGGTGGGCGCGTACCAGGAGATCCTCGGCGACCTGCACAACCTGTTCGGCGACACCAACACGGTGACCGTCTCCATCGACCCGGAGGCCGGGCCCGTCGGCTACCGGATCGACGAGGTGGTGGCCGGTGATACGGTGACCGACGTGCTGCGCTACGTGAGCTACAGCCGGCGGGACCTCCTGGCCCGGGTGCGCCGCGCCGCCGAGCAGGCGCTGCGCGAACGGCGCATGACCCTGGAGGAGTCGCGCGACCTGCTCGAACGGTACGAGAAGGGGCTCGCGGGCTATACCTATCTGGAGAGGGGCTGATGGCCGGCTCCCTGCTCACCGATCCGGCCGCGGTCCGAAACCTGGCCGCGGAGCTCCGCGCCGCCGGGACGTTCGCCATCGACCTGGAGTTCGTCTCCGAGAGCCGCTACGTGCCCGAGCTCTGCCTGGTGCAGGTGGGCTGGGGGGATCCCGACGACCCCCGCGTGGCGGCGATCGACCCGTTGGAGGTCGATCCGCGCCCGGTGGTCGAGCTGGTGGGCGATCCGGAAGTGGCGGCGGTCTTCCACGCGGCCCAGGCCGACCTGGCCCTCCTCGCCCAGCGCTTCGACGTGGTCGCCCGGGGAATCTACGACAGCCAGATCGCGGCGGCCTTCCTGGGCCTCGGCGACCAGATCGGGTACGCCAACCTGGTGGACTCGATGCTCGGCGTCACGCTGGACAAGGGGGCCCAGTTCACCGACTGGTGCCGGCGCCCGCTGAGCGACGAGCAGCTCCGGTACGCCTTCGACGACGTGCGCCACCTGCTCCGCTTCTGGCCGGAGCTCCACCGGCGCCTCGAGGAGACCGGCCGCCTCCCCTGGGTGATCGAGGAGACCGAGCGGCTCGCCGAGACCGCCGCCACCCGCACGCCTCCCGAGGAGATGTACCGGCGGGTCAAGGGGTGGGCCAAGCTGCGGGGCAAGGCCCTCGGCGCGCTCCGGGAGCTGGCGGCGTGGCGCGAGCGCACGGCTCTCGCCGGCAACCGCCCTCCGTCCTGGATCGTCCAGGACCGGTCGATGATCGAAATCGCCCGCCGGGCGCCGGAGTCCGAGAGCAGCCTGCGGGGCATCCGGGGGGTCAAGGAGGGCACGGTCCACCGCCACGGCCGGGACATCCTCGAGGCGGTGCGCCAAGGGCGCCGGAATCCGCCGGAGCGCGAGCCCCGCGGCCGCCCGCTGCCCGACGCCGCCCGCGCCTGGTCCGTCCTGCTCTCCGGCCTGGTCAACGCCCGCGCACGGGAGGCCGGGATCGCCCCCCGGTTCGTCGGCACCCGGAGCGACGTGGACCAGTTGGTCCGCTGGTGGGTGGAGGGGAACCGCGCCGAGGAGCCGGACGTCCCGCTCCTCGCCGGCTGGCGCCGCGAGCTCGCCGGGGAGGCGCTGCTCCGCTGGCTCTCCGGACAGACCGCCATCGAGATCGACGAGGCCTCCGACGCCGGAATCCGGCTGGCCGAAGGATGAGACACTCATGACGATCACCTCCGAAGAGTTCCGCAACGTCCTGCGTCACTTCCCCTCCGGGGTGACCATCGTGGCCGTCAAGGCCGGGGACGAGGTCCACGGCCTCACCGTCTCGGCCTTCGCCTCGATCTCCCCGCAACCGCCGCTGGTCATGGTCATCGTGGACCATCGCCACCGGGGCTACAAGCTCCTGGAGCGGGAGGGCGCGGTCTTCTCCGTCAACATCCTGCGCCAGGACCAGACCGAGCTCTCCAACCGGTTCGCCTGGGTCAAGGACGAGGACCGCTTCGCCGTCGGCGACTGGGGGACGGCCGCCACCGGCGCGCCCGTCCTGAAGGAGGCCCTGTCCTGGATGGACTGCACGATCCAGGGGCGCTACGCGGCCGAGACCAACACGATCTACGTGGGCGAGGTCCAGGCCGCCGGGGTCCCGCACCCGGACGAGCCGCCGCTGATCTACTGGAACCGGGGGTACCGGCGGCTCGACCGGCGCTCGCCGGACGACGAGTAGAAGCGCCTACCCACCCCACACCAGTCCGTGCCCGGCCATGGCGGCCTCGAACAGCTCCACGACCTCCCCCCGGTCGGGGAACGACCCGTCCGGACAGGGGGCCGTATGCCCCAGCACCTCGCCGGCGACGACCCGCCGCTCGGGGAGCGAAGCCTTGTACCATCGCGAGCAGACGATCATGGAGAGCTCGCGGATGCCCCAGTTCGGCGGCCCCGGGTCGGTCATCTTCGACAGGCCGCCGGCGCCGATCGCGTAGCGCCGGTAGTCGAACGAGCTCAACCCGAACAGGGGCTCCGCCGCGGCGCCGTCCTCGCCGGAGCCGGCCGGTTCGGACCCCGGCCCCGGCCGCATCCACGCCGGCCGGTCGATCCCCAGCGGCTCCGTCAAGAGGGCCGGCACCATGGAGAGGAGGACGTTCTCGGACCGCGCCCCGGCGTTCGCTCCCTCCGGAAACCTGAGCATCAGGGGGACACGCCGCACGCTGTCCCACTGGTAGCTGTGGTCCGAGTAGAGCACCAGGATGGTCTCCTCCAGCAGCCCGCGATCCTCCAGGAAGCGGTAGATCCTCTCGATCAGGGAGTCCATGTCCCGGATGGCGTTCAGCCGGTTCGCGGCCAGGGCCGCCTGGCGCTCGCCGGAGCCGGGAAAGTCCGCCGGGCCGAACGCCCGCGACCGGGGGTTCTGCCGGCAGCAGTGGGTCGACATGAAGTGGAGGTGGGCGTAGAAGGGCCTCCCGTCCGCCCCGGCGGTCTCGGTCACGAAGCGCTCGAACAGGCGGACGCCCTCCAGGTCGTACTGGAAGCCGAGCCCCAGGTTCTCCTGCACCACCAGGTAGTGGTTCAGCATGTCCCCCAGGAAGAACAGGTACCGGAGGCGCTTGACCAGGCGCTCGGAGAGCGTCTGCAGGAAGAACAGCTCGTCGTTGAACCAGCGGACCCAGACCGTACCCTCAAGCCACCGGAGCGGCGGCGGGCGGTCGTTGACCTCCGCGAAGCTCTCCCGCAGGTTCAGGTCGACCGCGTCCGCGTAGTAGCGGATCGCGTACTGGAACCCTTCGTAGCCGCGTTCGTTCAGCAGAGCCGGAAGGTGCAGGAAGCTGTGCCGCCCGAGCAGCACCTGGGGCGGGAACCCCACGCGGGTCTCGAGCGGCGAGCGGCCGGTCAGCATGGCCGTGGTGGTGCCCGTCGTCTTCCCGGAGTCCGGGAAGGCGTTCTCGAAGATCGCCAGCTCGTCGCGGATCGAGCGCAGGAACGGGGTGGTGTCGAAGCCGTTGCCGTAGATCGAGAGCACCCCGGCCTCGACGCCGTCGAAGCCGACGAAGACGACGTTCGGTCTCGGGCCGGCGGCGCCGCCCGTCGGCGCCG
>JASFUJ010000359.1:0-4731 GCA_050050355.1 Acidobacteriota bacterium | reverse complement strand
GCGCCCGCCTCCGCGTCACCACCGCCGCCCACGAAGTGGCAGCCGCCTTGCACCAAACGCGCCTCAGCGCCCTCCGTCTCAACGCCCACGTGGGCCTCCGCTTCACGCGCCGGGACGGGCGCATTCATTGGGCCGTGTACGCCGACGGGGATGGCGACGGGGTGCGCACGCGCGACATCCGCCGCGGGATCGACCCCCCTCTCCGAGCCCCGATCCCCCTGCGCCGCATGGGTGCGTCAGTCCACCCCGGATTCCCGGACGGCCGCCTGCCGAGAGCCCCCGGTGGCCGGGGCCGGCTCGGCCGCCGGACGGACCCTCTGCGCTTCGGCCGCTCGGACATCGTCTCCTTCGGCCCCCTCGGCACCTCCACCTCCGGCACCCTCTACATGACCGACGGAGCCCACTGGACCGCCGCCGTCCGTGTCTACGGCACGACGGGCAAGATCCGGGTGATCGTCTACGATCCGGAGACCGAAACATGGAGTTGACCCCGACCGCGTATGCCCGACGTTCCTCTCCGAGGGCCCGACGTCGGCCCGCACCGATTGACCCCCGTCCAAAGCCTGCAGTAGGCTGGCCGCCGATGGGAGCAACAGTCGTCGTCACCACCGTCGGAACCGAAGACCAGGCCAACCTCATCGCCCGGGAGCTGGTCGCCCGGCGCGAGGCCGCCTGCGTCAACATCATCAAGGGCGTGCGGTCGGTCTACCGCTGGCAGGGGCAGATCTGCAACGACGGAGAGTTCCTGCTGATCGCCAAGACCATGGAGACCGAGTTCGACGCCATCTCGGAGACGATCCGGGAGCTCCACAGCTACGACGTGCCGGAGATCCTCACCTTCGACGTGGGCCAGGGAGAGCGGGAGTTCCTGGACTGGATCGCCGCCTGCGTCGACAAGGACGCCCCGTTCCCGGACGACGACGTGGACGAGCGCGACCTGCCCGCCCTCGACTGACCGCAAGCCGCCATCGATCCCCGGGACGGCGAGGAAGGGCCTACACCGCGTCCAGGCCGCGGGTCAGATCCTCGAGCAGGTCCTCCACGTCCTCGATGCCCACCGACACCCTGATCATGCCGTCGGTCATGCCGAGCTTGTGCCGGATCTCCTCCGGCACGGAGGCGTGGGTCATCGAGGACGGGTGGGAGATCAGCGTCTCCACCCCGCCCAGGCTCTCGGCCAGGCTCAGGACCTCGAGCCGGTCCAGCAGGCGCTTGGCGGCCCCGTAGTCCCCCACGTCGAACGTGATCAACGCCCCGAACCCGGTGGCCTGCCCCATCTGGACGGCGTGCCCCGGATGGTCGGGCAGTCCGGGGTAGAGCACGCCGCGCACCTTCGGGTGGTCCGCCAGCATCGCCGCCACCGCTCTCGAGCTCGCCTCGTGCCGCTCCATCCGCACCGCCAGCGTCTTGATTCCCCGGAGCACGAGGAACGAGTCCATGGGGGACAGGATGGCCCCCGCCGACTTCGAGACGAACCGGAACCACTCCGCGTCCTCCTCGCGGGAGCTCACGAGCACCCCGCCGACCGAGTCGCTGTGGCCGTTGAGGAACTTGGTGGTCGAGTGGATCACCACATCCGCGCCCAGCGCGAGGGGCCGCTGGAAGTAGGGGGACAGGAAGGTGTTGTCCACCGCCAGCAAGGCGCCGGCTTCGTGGGCGATGTCCGCCATCGCGGCGATGTCGGTCACCTCCATCAGTGGATTCGTGGGCGTCTCCACGTAGATCATCCGGGTCTCGGGGGTGAGCGCCGCCACCACCTTGCGCGGATCCGTGGTGTCCACCCACGTGAAGCGGAGGCCGTAGCGCTCGAGCACCTGCCGGAAGAAGCGATAGGTGCCACCGTAGACGTTCTGGGAGGCGACCACGTGGTCCCCCGATTCGAGGCGGGTCATCAGCACCTGGATCGCCGCCATGCCGGAGGCGTACGCATGGCCGGCCAGCCCCCCCTCGAGCGAGGCGACGTTCGCCTCCAGGGCATGCCGGGTGGGGTTCTGCACCCGCGCATACTCGTAGCTCGTGTCCTCGCCGAGGCCCTCTTGCACGTAGGTCGAGGTCTGATAGATCGGCACCGCCACCGAGCCGGTCGTAGGGTCCGGCGCCTGGCCGGCGTGGACGGCGCGGGTCGAGAAGCCTCGGTCTTTCGGGTCGCCTTTCACGGAGAATGCCCCCCAAGAATTGTCGCAGGTTCTACGAGTGTCGGCAGCCGACGGTTCGGCCATCATCGGCCAGGAATGGCCGAAAGAGTACTAGACTTCGGCCACCATGACCAAACAAGAGCCCTTCTCCCCCATCCGCTGGCGCGACGGTCACCTGGAGCTCCTCGACCAGACCCGCCTGCCCGTCGAAGAGGCGTGGCTCCGTTGCGCCGAGCCGGAAGACGTTGCCGACGCCATCCGGAGGCTCGCCGTGCGGGGTGCCCCGGCCATCGGCGTCGCCGCGGGCTACGGCCTGGTGCTCGCGTTCCCGGGCAGAGTCCCCGAGGAGAGGGGGCTCGATGGGTGGGACGAAGAGGCCCTCCGGCGGCGCTTCGACGAGGTGTTCGACCTCCTGGGCTCCACCCGGCCCACGGCGGTCAACCTGCGCTGGGCCCTCGACCGGGGCCGCGACGTGTTCCAGCGCCACGCGGCATCGGGCGATCCGGAGGAGGTCCGCGCCGCCCTGCTCCGGTGGGCGGAGGAGCTCCACGCCCGGGACGTGGAGACCAACCGGCGGATCGGCGACCACGGAGCCCGGCTGTTCGCGGAGGGGGACAGGGTGCTCACCCACTGCAACGCCGGAGCGCTCGCGACCGCCGGCTACGGCACCGCCATCGGGGTGATCACGTCCGCCTGGGACCGGGGCCTCCTGGGGCAGGTCTGGGTCGACGAGACCCGGCCCCTGCTGCAGGGCGCCCGGCTCACGGCCTGGGAGCTGGAGCGCCTCGGGATCCCCCACCGCCTGGTGACCGACTCCAGCGCCGGCTCGCTGATGACCCGGGAGCTGGTGGATCGGATCGTGGTCGGGGCGGACCGGATCGCCGCCAACGGCGACACCGCCAACAAGATCGGTACCTACGTCCTCGCCGTGCTCGCCCGGCGCCACGGTGTGCCGTTTTACGTGGCCGCGCCCCTGTCGACGGTCGACCCGGCCACGGCGACGGGGACCGACATTCCGATCGAGGAGCGGGCCGCCGGCGAGGTGACCACGGTGTTCGGCACCCGTATCGCCCCGGACGGGGCCGACGCGGCCAACCCCGCGTTCGATGTCACCCCGGCCGACCTCATCACCGCCATCATCACCGAGGTCGGTGTCCTCTTTCCCCCCTATCCCGAGTCTCTCGCGGCCGCCCTGGCGGGCGACCTGGGCGACCCGGGCGAGAGAGGCGGGGCCTGAACGCAAGAACGGCCGGGCATGCCGCCCGGCCGTTCGAAGCCGCAGCCGGATCCCGATCGGGGTGCGAGTCCGGCGTTCGGTGCAGGATCGTATCGATGCTCGTCGCGAGCAGGAGAATCTGGTGGAGGCGGTGGGAATCGAACCCACGTCCGAGAAACACAATCCGAAAGCCTCTACGTGCGTAGCCCTCTCGGGGGAATTCGCCGTCGCGCCACAGGAGAGAGCGTCCGCGCGCGAACGGCTAGACCCGTGAAAAATCCGGATCCGTCACGGGCCCTACCCGGATCCTTCGATCTACTTTAGCGTCGCCCCGGAACCCGCCGTAGATCAGGGCGTGGAACCGGGACGTCACGGCGTTGGTTACGCCGCGAGAGCGTAGTTGTCGTTGGCGACTATATGATTCCGATGTTACGAGTGGATCACTCGGCACGCAGCCTTCGGACTGCCTTGTTCCCCGTCGAATCCAGTGCGCCCCCAGTCTAGAAAGGTCCTGGAAAGGTCCTGGAGAGATCGTGCTGCTTGCAGCCTGCACGTCCAATTCGAAGCGGAGCCAACGACGTCGCTCGATGGGTCGTTCGGTCGATCTGTTGAGAAAGAACCGCGTCCGGCCTGTACAACCGGCGCGCCGGCCGATCCATTCCACGGCGACCGGGTCAGCCGGCGGGCGCGGCCGGGTCGTCCTCCGCGCCCGCCGCGCCCTCTTCGTCAACCCGGGCGTCTCCACCGATCAGCGCCCCGACGGTGTCGAGGAACTCCTCGGCCCCCCGATTGCGCAGCCGCGACACGACCAGGAGCCAGGCCGAGAGCGCCATCAGGGCGCCGAACGGCGCCACCGGCAGCAGCTCGGGCCAGAACGGCCAGAGCACGGTGAGCGCGCCGCCGCCGACGCCGATCAGCAGGACCACCACGGCTTGCGCCCAGAGGTGGTACTCGCTCAGCTCGACCCGGAACCGCACCTCCGTGCCGGCGCCGTCCCGGGTCACGTCGATGCGCCCCCGCTGATGACCGTGCCGGAGCCCTGCGCTCACGGGCAGCCGGAGCGATCCGCCTCCCGTGCCCCGCTCCCAGAGCGCACCCCAGTCCTCGGCGGCGTCTTCGACCGCCGCGAGGACCTCCTCCGGAGGGGCGGGAACGTGCAGACGGAACAGGGGGTCGGGCTCGTGCACGGGCAGAATCTTACCCCGGGGCGCTACAGCTCGAGCCGGTGCATGCTCGCGAAGAAGCCGAGGCGCCCCCGGAAGTCCGCCACGCTCCCCTTGCACCGCTCCAGCACCTCCCGGTCGATCAGCCGGACGAGCTCGCCGCCGGCCTCCGCCACCACGCAGGGGAGCTCCCCGTCGGCGGCCGCCCGCAGTTCCT
>JASFUJ010000358.1:0-4738 GCA_050050355.1 Acidobacteriota bacterium | reverse complement strand
CGCCTCGTGGGTCCGGATCCACTCTTCGATCGCCCGCGCCAGGCGGCGGGCGGCGCGGCGGGCGTCGGCCGGGAGCTCCGGCCGGTCGCCGGCCAGGAGATCGCGGGTCTCGCCCGGGTCGGCGGCCAGGTCGTAGAGCCGGCGGCTCCCGCCTCCGGCTCCGGGGCGAACGATCAGCTTGTACCGGCCGTCGGTGGCGGCCCGCTGGCCGCCCCAGGCGGCGACCACCGGGGGCTGCTCGGATGGGGACACCGGGTTCTCCGCGTCCGCGATCGCCCCCCGCAGGCTCCTCCCGGCCAGCTCCGCCGGGGGCTCGATCCGCAGGTAGTCCAGCAGCGTCGGCACCAGGTCCAGGTTGGCCGCGTTGGCACCGATCCGCCGGGGCGGCGCCGGCTCCAGCCCCGGCGGCAGGCGGAGCAGGAGCGGGGTCCTGATCTCCGTGTCGAACACCGTGTTGCAGTGCTTGAGCCGGCCGTGCTCGAAGAACTCCTCGCCGTGGTCGGAGGCCAGGACCAGGACGGTGCTCCCGTCCAGCCCGCGGGCCGTGAGCTCCCCCAGCAGCCGGCCGAGCTGGGAGTCGAAGTAGGCGATCTCCTCGTCGTAGAGGTTCCGCAGATGGGCCACCGCGGCCGCCGGGACGGCGCCCGGCTCCAGCGGCTCACCGGCCCGGAGCGCCTCGGCGATCGTCCGGGCGAGGGGGCGCGGATCCCCGCGGCGGACCGCGTCGGAGCCTTCGAACCCGGCGTCCGCGAACCGCTTCGGCCAGTCCGCCGGCGGCCGGTAGGGGCCGTGGGGGTCCATGTAGTGCAGGTAGAGGAAGAACGGCTCCGGCAGCGCGTCGAGCTGGGCGAGGGCGTGGTCGTTCACCACCGACGCCGGGTTCCAGACGCACGAGTCCACGAACCGGTCGAACCCGGGGTCGAAGCCGCCGTGGGGGTTGAACTGCCCCGGGTTCTTGCGGACGATCGGGCTGGCCGAGACCGCGGCGGTGGCGTAGCCGGCCCGCCGCAGGATCTCCGCCAGGGAGTCGGCGTCCTCCGGGATGCCCATCCGCCCTTCCGGCTGGCCGGAGAACCGGGACGGCGGCAGGCCGGTCAGGAACGAGTTCACCGACGGGAAGGTGCACGGGGCCTGGGCCCGCGCCTGCTCGAACAGGAAGCTCTCCTCCGCCAGGGCGTCCAGGTGGGGCGACGTGGGGCGGTCGTACCCGTACGCGCCGAGCCCGTCGGCCCGCAGGGTGTCCACCAGGAGGACGATCACGTTGGGCCGCGGCGGCGGGCCGGCGGTTGACCGGGAGCGGGTTCCGGAGCCCGGCTCGGGGACCGACCCCGGATCGGGCGCGCCGCAGGCGGCGAGCAGGAGGGCGACCGCTCCGGCCAGGAGGAAGCCGGCGGCGACGGGCGTGCCGGCCCCGGGTCCACCGTGCCGGGTGCCGTGCCTGGGAACGTGTCGGCTCATCTCCGCGATCCGTCTCCTCACCGGACGCAGGATGATACCCGGTCCGGCCCGGGCTGACGCCCCGGCGTGCGATAGACTCGCGACCCGTCCGCCGGCCGGTCCGGCGATCTCCTTCGAATTTCCCGACGATCTCCATGAGCGATCACGAGCTGCTGCGCCCCTTCCGTCCCCGCGTGCTCCGCGGCCTGACCGCGGCTGGCGTCCTCGCGCTCGGTCTGCTGGGGCTGCTGGCGGCCGGCTGCGACGACGGCCGGCAGCAGGTGGTCCTCTACAGTCCCCACGGGCGCGACCTGCTGGCCCTGCTGGAGGAGACCTACGAGGCCGGGCATCCGGAGATCGACGTCCGGTGGCTCGACATGGGCTCCCAGGAGGTCTTCGACCGGATCCGCTCGGAGAAGGCCAACCCCCAGGCGGACGTCTGGTTCGGCGGGCCGGACACGATCTTCGCCCGCGGCGCCGAGCAGGGGCTGCTCCAGCCCTACCGGCCGGCGTGGGCGGGCTCCGTGCCGGAGGGGAGCCGGCGGCCGGACGAGCTCTACTTCGGCGTCTACCGGTCGATGCCGGTGCTGGTCTACAACACCGCCGAGGTACCCGCCGACGAGGCGCCCCGCGACTGGGACGACCTGCTCGACCCCCGGTGGACGGACGAGATCCTGATCCGCGACCCCCTCGCCTCCGGCACCATGCGGACCATGTTCGGCATGATCCTGGCCCGCTCCGTGGCGGAGACCGGCTCGCCGGACCGGGGCTTCGAGTGGCTGCGGAGCCTGGACGCCCAGACCAAGGAGTACGTCCTCAACCCGGCGCTGATGATCGAGAAGCTGGCCCGGGCCGAGGGGCTGGTGACCGTCTGGGACCTGACCGACATCCTGCTCCAGCAGGAGCGGGGGATGCCCCTCGATTTCGCCTTCCCGGCGAGCGGCACGCCGGTGATCGACGATTCCATCGGCCTGGTGGCCGGGGCGCCGAGCCCGGAGCCGGCCAAGGCGTTCATCGACTGGGTCGGCAGCCCGGAGGCCCAGCGCCTGGCCGCCGAGCGGGTCTACCGGGTGCCGGCGCGCACCGACCTGCCGCGCGAGGAGCTGCCCGCGTGGGCGCGGGACGTGCTGGACCGGCTGGTGCCGGCCGAGCTCGACTGGGAGCTGATCGAGGAGCGCGGGCCGGACTGGATGACCACGTGGGACCGGACGGTCCGGGGCGGCGCCTGACGCCGCAGCGGAACCTCGACTCCGATCCTCCGTACCACGTCGGCGTCACCTCATCACACGATCACCCCATGGCTTTCCTCGAGATCGAGCGACTGACCAAGCGGTTCGGCGACCTGACGGTCCTGGACGAGCTGTCGCTCGACGTGGCCGAGGGGGAGGTGCTCGCCTTTCTCGGCCCCTCCGGCAGCGGCAAGACCACCTTCCTGCGCCTCCTCGCCGGCTTCGAGACCGCCGACGGCGGGGCGATCCGCGCCGCCGGCCGGGAGGTCACCCGGCTGCCCCCGGCCGGGCGGGGCTTCGGCATGGTCTTCCAGCACTACGCCCTCTTCCCCCACCTGACGGTCGCGGACAACGTGGCCTTCGGCCTCGAGGCGCGCAAGGTGGCGCGCGGGCGGATCCGCGAGCGGGTCGGGGAGGTGCTGGCCCTGGTGGACCTCGAGGGCTTCGGGGAGCGGCCGATCGGGGCGCTCTCCGGCGGCCAGCAGCAGCGGGTCGCCCTGGCCCGAGCGCTGGCGCCGGACCCGCCGCTGCTGCTGCTGGACGAGCCCCTCTCCAACCTGGACCCGACGCTCCGGGAGCGCACCCGCCGGGAGCTCCTGGCGGCGATCCGGCGCGTGGGGATCACCACCGTGCTGGTGACCCACGAGCAGGACGAGGCGTTCCACCTGGGCGACCGGGTGGCGGTGCTGTGGAACGGGCGGCTGCAGCAGGTGGGCGCGCCCGAGGAGCTGTACCTGGAGCCCCGCAACCGGTTCGTGGCCTCGTTCATCGGCCGGAGCTCGGTGCTGCCCGGGCGGGTCGTGGGCGGGGCCGGCTCCGCTCCCGGTGCCGACGCCCGGTGCCGGGTGCGGCTGGAGCTGGGTCCGCAGTGGGAGGGCGTTCCCCGGGGAGACCGGCCGGAGGACGACGCCGTCCTGGTGGTGCGCCCCGAGTCCCTGCGGCTGGCGCCGGAGGGTGGCGGCGACACCCTGACCGGGCGGGTGATCGGCCGGCGCTACGGCGGGCCGGTGACCTACTACCAGGTGGAGGTGCCCTTCGAGGCCGGGGAGCCCGGACGGAGCGTGGAGGTGGAGGTCCTGGCCGACGCGCCGGTGGACCGGAGCTCGATCCGGAGCTCGATCGAGAGCGGGCCCGAGGAGGGCGACACGGTCCACGTGGCGCTCCGTCCGGACGGGCCGGCGCCGTCGGTCTTCCCGGCGGGTCCGGACGCTCCGGGGAATCGGGCGCCGGGTCTCGATCCGTCCGGCCGGGAGCGGTCGTGACCCGCCGGGTCGGCTGGGGGGCGGCGATCGCGCTCTGCGCGGTCCTTGCCTGGGTGGTGGGCTATCCGCTGCTCATCACCCTGGCGGAGGCGCTCCGGGGGCCGGCCGGCTGGACCGCGGAGGGCTTCTCCGAGCTCGCCTCCCGGCCGGACGAGTGGCTCGCCCTCTGGCGCAGCCTCTGGATCTCGGTGGCGTCGGTGGCCCTCGCCGCGGCGGTGGGCGTGCCCCTGGCGTTCCTGTTCGAGCGGACGGACTTTCCCGGCCGGCGGCTGCTGGGCGCGCTGGTCGCCCTGCCGGTGGCGCTGCCGCCGCTGGTGGGCGTGATCGCGTTCCTCTTCCTGTACGGCGAGAGCGGGTTCGTGTCCCGGGCGGTGCAGGCGGCCCTCGGCCTGGGCGAGCCGCCCTGGCGGCTGAGCGGCCCGGGAGCCATCCTGCTGGTGCACACGTACTCCATGTACGTCTACTTCTACCTCTTCGCCCGCGCCGGGCTCGCCGGCCAGGACCGGGCGCTGGCGGAGGCGGCGGCGAGCCTCGGCGCCGGGCGGCTGCGCACCCTGTGGCGGGTCACCCTGCCGACCTTGCGGCCGGCGCTCGCCGGGGCGGCGCTGCTGACCTTCATGACCTCCCTGGCCTCCTTCTCGGCGCCGTACATCTTCGGCGGCTCGTTCCGGGTGATGACCACCCAGATCACCGCCTCCAAGCTCAACGGCCAGCTCCGGGCGGCCCAGGTGGAGACGGTCACCCTGGCGGCGCTCGCGCTGGTGGGCCTCTGGCTGTTGACCCGCATGGGCGGGCTGTCCTTCGCCTCCG
>JASFUJ010000357.1:0-4740 GCA_050050355.1 Acidobacteriota bacterium | reverse complement strand
TCGGGGCCCAGCTCCCGCTCCCAGACCGCCAGCGTGGACCGGATCAGGCGCTCCGCCTCTCCCAGCCGACCCCGGGCACGCAGGGCCGCCGCGAGATTGATCCGCAGGGCCGAGACCTGTGGATGATCGTCTCCGAGCGATCGACGGGAGGTCGTGAGGGCGGCTCGCAGGAGTGGGATCGCCTCGGCGTGCTCGCCCGTCCGATGGAGCAGGAAGGCGAGGTTGCTGCGGGTGGCGGCGAGGCGCGCCGGCTGCGACGCCGGACCCCCTCCGGTGCGGGCGGTGAGGACTCGCCGGAGGAGGGGCTCGGCTTCCGCGAACCGGTCCTGGTCCACCAGGACCATCGCCAGAGCTTCCCGGAGGCCCACGGTTCCGGAGTCGTCGTCGCCGAAGCGGGCGGCCCGGTGCTGCAGCGCCCGGCGGTACAGGGACTCGGCACGAGCGAACCGACCCCGGCGGACCTCCAGCGACGCCAGCTCGGAGAGGGCCTCGACGGTCTCCGGGTGATCCGGGCCCAGACGGGCCGACCGCTCGGCGTAGGCGGCCTCGAGAAAGGGCGCCGCCCGGCCGTAGGCGCCCAGGTTGCGGAAGCTCCGGCCGAGCAGCTCGTGCATCGTGGCCCGGAGGCGGGGGTCGTGCGGCAGTTCGGTCTCCAGGCGCTCCGCGGCTTCGTCCAGCAGCGCCCGCACCGTCACCGGCCGATCCCGGGCGGTCTGGAGGTCGGCCGTCTCCAGGAGATCGAAGAGGAGCTCCGCCACCCGGACGGTGTGCTCACGCTCCTCGAAGCGGCGGGCCCGCTCGTGGGCCCGGAGCAGCAGAGCGCCTCCCACGGTCAGGAGGACGAGGGCCGCCGCCACGGCCTCCCGCAGATGCCGCCGGAGAAGCTTGACCCCGCGAACGATCGCCCCCGGGCGCCGGGCCCGGACCGGGTACCCCTCCAGGTACCGGCGGACGTCGTCGGCGAGCTCGCTCACCGAGCCGTAGCGGTCCTCCGGTCGCCTGGCCATCGCGGTGAGCACGATGGCGTCCAGCTCGCCCCGGAGCTGCCGCGCTCGCCGAGCGCCCGGACCCCGCGAGCGAGCGCCCTCCGAGCCCGCCCGGTGCCGCCGGCCCGCGACGGCGCTCGGTCGCTCGGGGTCCTCTTCGCAGATCCTGCGCTGCAGCGCATACGGCGAGCGCTCGACCGCGGCATGGGGGTGCTCACCGGCGAGCAGCTCGAAGAGGAGGACGCCCAGGCAGTAGACATCCGAGACCGTGGTCACCGGCTCGCCGAGGATCTGTTCCGGGCTCGCGTACTCGGGGGTCATGGGCCGCACCCAGGGGTGGGTCGTGCCCGGCCCGCCGGCGCGCTCGCCTCCGAGGAGCTTGGCGATGCCGAAGTCGAGCAGCCGGGGCTCTCCCCGCCCATCGACGAGAATGTTGCCGGGCTTGAGGTCCCGGTGGATGACCAGGTTCTGGTGGGCGTACCGGACCGCCGAGCAGACCTGGAGGAAGATCGCCAGCCGATCGCGCAGCGGGAGAGCCCTTTCGCGGCAGTAGCGGTCGATCGGCGAGCCTTCGACCCACTCCAGGGCGAAGTAGGGCCGGCCGGCCGGCGTGATCCCCGCGTCGTAGAGGGTGGCGATGTGGGCGTGCCGGAGGCGGGCCAGGATCCGGCCCTCGGTGCGGAAGCGCTCGAGGACCTCTCGGGCGTTCACGCCGGGGGAGAGCACCTTGACGGCCACCCTGCGGCGCAAGCCCCCGGCGCACTGCTCGGCGAGGTACACACAACCGCTACCGCCCCGGCCCAGCGGGCGGAGGATCCGGTACGGGCCCAGCCGATCCCCCGGCGCCATCGCGTCCGGAGGAGGGTCGAGGAGCCTGAAGAGGGGGCGGTCGAGCCGGTCGGCCAGTCGCGTCCCGCGGCCGGCCGCGATCGGATCGATTCCGATCGAGTCGGGGGAGGGCCCGCGGGGTCGCGTCTCCGGGGTCTCGCCCTCGGGCGCGGGCTCGTCGCGGAGCTCTGGAGCTTCGTCCGTCATCGGTCCTCGTCGCTCCTCGACCGGGGAGGCCTCTCATGCAGGCTACAGGATTCCATGAGACGCCGTCAGACTACCACCGGGGCGGCCCCTCCGAGGGCTCCCGACGCGGAAGGCGCCGGGTGGCGGGCGGTCCCGCCCGGCGGCTCAGTCCACGCCGAGCTGGGAGCGGAGGTCGCGGAGCTGCTCGGCGAGGGTGGCGACGGTCTCGCGAAGCTCACCGACGGCGGCCTCGAGCGAGTCGAGGCGCCGCTCGGAGGCGGTGCGCTCGCGGCCGGGGGCCGGTGGCCTCGTGGTCTCTGCGGGCCCGGCGGGATCGGCACTCCGGGGCAGGGGCTCTCCGGGGGCCGCGGCCGCGGCGGCGTCCCGCGGATCCTCGGCGCTCTCCAGGTGGGCCCAGCGGGACTCGCGCTGACCGGGACCGCGCGGCAGCTCGCACACCATGGCGTCGAAACCGGTGGCGAGGCGCTCCAGGGTCTCCTCCACCTGCTGGACCGAGTCGAAGTGGTGCATCCGCTCGCTCCGGGTGCGGAGCTCCCCGGGGGTCTGGGGGCCGCGGAGCAGGAGGAGCGTCATGACGGCCTTGGTTTTCGAGTCGAGCTCCCAGCGGCGGTCGAGGCGGTGCTCCCAGCGCTCCGCCCGGGCGCTCTGGTTGCGCCAGACGAGCACGTCCTCCCGCAGGCGGTCGAGGGCCTCCGTGACCTCGGTCTCGGAGAGGTGGGTGACCGGGTCCCGGCCGGTCTTCTGGTTGCACCCCGCGATCAGCGCATTGGTGGTCAGCGGGTACTGGTCCGGCGTGGTCTGCTCCTTTTCGAGCAGCACGCCCAGGACCCGGATCTCGACGGGGTCCAGCTTGCGCGTACGGGACATGGCGTCATCCTCTCACTCCGACTGCCAGAGGGCCAGGGGAGGTCCGGCGGGATCGCGGATCACCGCGTAGCGGCTGGTACCGCCCGCGCTCCGCGGCTCCCCGAGGATCTCGCCGCCTCGCGTGCGGACCGCCTCCAGGCTCGCGTCCAGATCCTCCACCACTCACGTAGATCAGCCACTGGGGCGGCAGGCCGGCGTTGGCGCCCCGCGCGTGACAGACGCCGGCGACCGCCTCCCCGTCCCCCGGGCGGCGAGGCCGGCTCCGCCGAGCCGAACCTTCCCCGGACGGGGCCGTATAGCGGACTATCCACGCGCATCCGGAGGATGCAGGAGAATCAGGAGAACGCCATGGGACGATCCATCGCGCTGCCGCCGAGTGCTCGCCGTCTGCTCCGCAATCCGGAAGGGGCGATTCTGTCGATCCTCACCCTGGGGCTCGGGATCGGCGCCGCGGCCGCGCTGTTCACGATCGTCCACGACGTGCTCGTCCAGCCCCTGCCCTATCCCCGGAGCGAGCGGCTGGTGGGGGTCTCCCACACGGCCACCGGCATGTTCGTCGATGAGTTCGACCTGTCGGAGGGGAGCTACCTGGCCTTCCGGGACGCCGCCCACACCCTTGAAGGGCTCGCCCTCGTGGAGGAGGGGCAGGTCAGCCTCACGGGGGAGGGGGTGCCGGAGCGGATTCCGGTCGCCCGCGCCACGCCGTCGCTGCTCCCGGTCCTGGGCGTCGAGCCGCTGGTCGGGCGCGGGTTCACCGACGACGAAGGACGCCCCGGGGGCGAGCCCGCCGTGCTCCTGAGCGCGGGGCTCTGGGTCCGCCGGTTCGGATCGGATCCGGAGGTGCTCGGTCGCCGCATCGAGATGGACGGCGTGCCGCGCACGGTCGTCGGGGTGCTCCCGCCGGAGGTCGCCGTGCCGTCGCCGGAAGTGGAGGCCTGGCTGCCGATGGAGATCGATCCTTCGGCTCCCGAGGTCGGAGCGTTCGGCCTCCGGGCGGTCGGCCGGCTCGCCGAGAGCGTCGAGAAGGACGCGGCGGAGCGGGAGCTCACCGCGCTGGTCCCGCGGATCGCCGAGCGGTTCCCCGGCGGCGGCGTGAGCGCCTCGGAGCTCGAACGGATCGGCCTGGGGGTCCGGGTGCGGCCGCTCCGGCAGGTGGAGGTGGGCGAGGTCGGCGAGATTCTCTGGCCCCTGTTCGGCGGGTGCGGCATCCTCTTCCTCATCGCCTGCGGCAACGTCACCAACCTGATGCTGGTGCGCACCCGGGACCGTTCCCGGGAAATGGCGGTGCGGTCGGCGCTCGGCGCCGGGCGCTGGCGGACGGCGGGCGACCTGCTGGGCGAGGCGCTCCTCCTGGCCCTGGGGGGTGCGGTGGTGGGGCTCGGCCTGGCGGTGGCCGGGGTCGAGTCGCTCCGGGCGCTGGGACCGGAGCGCCTTCCGCGGCTCCAGGAGGTGGCGGTCGGCGCCCCGGCGGTCGGCTTCGTCCTGGTGGCCACGGCGCTCTCGGCGCTGGCCTTCGGGGTGATCCCGGCGTTCCGCCACTCGGCGCCCGATCTGGCCGGATCCCTGGCCGAGGCCGGGCGGGGCGCATCGCCCGGCCGGCGCCGGCTGCGCGGGGCGGACCTGCTGGTGGCGGGGCAGATCGCCCTGGCCCTGGTGCTCGTCTCCGGCGGCGGTCTGATGGTGAGGAGCTACCGGGCGCTCTCCAGCGTGGACCCGGGCTTCGATCCGGACGGCGTCCTGACGTTCCGGCTCGAGCTCCCCCCGGTGCGCTACGGCGACGCCGCGGCGCGCGCCCGGACGGTGGACCGGATCCTCGCGCGGCTCCGGGGGATTCCGGGCGTCGACGAGGCCG
>JASFUJ010000356.1:0-4749 GCA_050050355.1 Acidobacteriota bacterium | reverse complement strand
CCACGGCGTACTCCGGCACGCGATCCGGGCTCCCGTAGTCGGTCCCCTTGCAGTGGACGTCGGGTCGCAGCCGTTCGAGGAGCGGCGCCGGGGAGTCCCCGGAGAAGATCGTCACGTAGTCGACCGGCTCCAGGGATGCGAGCAGCTCGGCCCGTTCCTCGCCGGGGACGACGGGACGGCCCGGCCCCTTGAGCCTGCGCACCGACTCGTCGTCGTTGATGCCGACGACCAGCACGTCGGCCTCCGCGGCCGCGGCGCGCAGGTAGCGCAGATGCCCCACGTGGAGCAGGTCGAAGTGGCCGTTGGCGAACGCGATCGACCGGCCGGCGCCGCGCAGCTCGGCCATCGTGCGTTCGAGCTCCGGGAGGCTCAGGACCCGGCCCATCGGATCGCGTCCAGCAGTGCGGGGTCGGAGCGGACGGCGGCCGCCAGCTCGTCCGGGCCGGTGGTGGCCGTTCCCATCTTCATCACCACGATCCCTCCCGCATAGTTGGCCAGCACGGTGGCCTCGATCGGTTCGGCGCCCGCGGCCAGGGCGAGGGCGAAGGTGCCGATCACCGTGTCTCCGGCGCCGGTGACGTCCGCCACCTGGGCGGTCCCGTGGACCGGCACGTGGGCCGATCGGCCGGGGAGCACGAGCACCATGCCCCGGCTCCCGCGGGTGATCAGCAGGAAGCGCATTCCGAGCCGCTCCCGCAGGGCCTCGGCCACCCGGTGGACGTGCGCCAGGCGTTCCTCGGAGCCGCCGGCGGCGGTCGGCTCGAGATCGCCGCCGTGGAGCGCTTCCGCCTCCTCTTCGTTGGGAGTGGCGCCGTCGACGCCCTGCATGGCGCCCAGCTCGCCGAGCCGGAACCGGCTGTCGAGGAGCAGCACGCGCTCTTCGCGCGGGCCGAGCTCCGCTTCCAGCCGCTCGACGGCGACGGGGTCCACCGTGCCGTAGCCGTAGTCCGACAGGACCGCGACGCGCGCCCGGGGCCAGCGCTCCAGGGTGGCGCGGAAGTGGGCGCGGTCGTCGTCGTCGAGGGTCAGCGAGTCCTCGACGTCGTAGCGGACGATCTGTTGCTTGATGGCGCCCTTGGCGCCACCGAGGATGCGGGTCTTGGTCGGGGTCCGATAGCCGGCGCGCACGCGGATGCCGTCCGTGGGGACACCGCGGTGCCGGAGCTCGGCGAGGAGCGCGTGGCCGCTCGCATCGTCTCCCACCACGCCGAGCGGCAGCGGCCGGCCGCCGAGGGCGGCGATGTTGGCGATCGCGTTGGCGCCGCCTCCCGGGGTGATCCGCTCCTCGTCGTGACGCAGGATGAGAACCGGCGCCTCCCGGCTGATCCGTTTCGGCGTGCCGGTGATGAAGCGATCGACCACCAGGTCGGCGAGCACGGCCACGGGACGGTCGGACATCCGGTGGACGAGATCGAGAAGGCGGTCGGTGCTGGGGGTCGCGGAGGCGTCGGCCACGGCCGAAGAGCCTAGCACGGGCGGGAATTCCTGCATCCCGGGGGGAACGGTGGTCGAGCGGACTGCTCCGCCCGTGGGTTCGCCGGGAGGGTCCACAGGACCACCGATCGATGCCGCGACTCCAGCTCGTGGTCGGCCTCCCCCCTCCCCGTCCCCGGCCTTGCACTCGAAGCGGCCGGCTTCAGCCGGCCGAGAGCGAGCGCAGCGAGCCGCCCCGCCGGCTTCAGCCGGCCGGATACGAGCGCAGCGAGCCTCCCTTACTCCCTGACGAGGAGTACAATCGCGTCGTGGCCGAGGAGAAGAGAAGGGAAGCAAAGGATTCGGGAGGCTGGACGTCCGGGATGGGGACCCTGGCCGAGTACTCGGTCGTGGGGTTCGTCTTCCCGGTGGCGCTGGTGCTGGGATTCCTCGCCGGGCGGTGGTTGGGGAGCCTCCTCGGGGGGCCGGCGGTCGGCGCGGTGGTGGGGGTGATCCTGGGGACCGCGGCCGGCTTCTACAACCTGTGGGAGACGATGCAGCGAATCGAGCGCCGCGAGGCGGAGCGCGGCACGAGCGACGGCCCCGGGGATGACGCCGGCCAGCGGTGATCCGGACCTCCGGGAAGGCGCTGGGGACGGCGCCCGGCTGGCGGACGCCGCGAGCCTCCGGCGGATCGAGCGGGCCGGGGTCGCCTGGGCGCTGATTGCGGCGGGCGCGCTCTGGGCGGCGGGGCCGGTGGCCGGCGCCGAGGCCGGAGGCCCGCTGCCGGCGGCCGCCTTGACAGCCGTGGCGGCGGCCAGTATCGTTGCGTTCCGCGGGTTGCAGGAGATCGTCTCTGTTCTGGGACCCGCGAGCCCGACCCCGGCTCGGAGCGACGGCCCGAGGGCGCCGGAGCCCGGTGCTCCCCCCGAATCTCCGAGCCAGACCGCGAACGATCAGGGGCCGGAAGGGAAGTCCAGCGGAAGGATCGGATGGCGTCAGGGTCTTGCGGCCTTGGTACGCCTTTGTCTATTGGGAGCGCTCTTGATCACCGGTTCCTTCCTGCTCGGCCCACGGTTCTTCCCGGCCCTCGTCCTGGGTTTTTCCACTCTGCCTGCGGCGTTGATGACCGAAGGTCTGCTGCAGATGGTGCGCGCGCTCCGAAGAAAGGATCACGATGGCTTCTCCTGAAGCCGCCGAAGCGGCGGAAGCGGCAGAGCATCACGTTCACTCCATCGTCTACGGACCGGTCAACGCGGTCTGGGACTGGTTCATCCACGTCTCCGGGCTCGACTCCGTCTCCTGGGTGAGCGCGGAGGTTCCGGAGCACGTGGCGATGTCGCTCTTCGTCATGGTCCTGTGCGCGGCGCTGTTCATCCCGATGCGCTTCATGCTCGACCGCGACCGGCCGGGGAAGCTCCAGCAGATGCTGGAGCTCCTGGTCGAGGGCCTGGAGAGCCTCCTGGAGGACGTCGTGGGTCACGGCGCGGCGCGCCGGTACCTGCCGATCATCGGCGCGTTCACCGTGTTCATCCTGTTCGCCAACCTGTCGGGCCTGTTCTTCTTCCTGCAGCCGCCCACGCAGAACCCCAACACCACCTTCGCCCTGTCCATCACGGCCTTCCTTTACTACAACTTCTCGGGTCTGCGGCGTCACGGGCTGTCCTACTTCAAGCAGTTCCTCGGCCCCGTGGCCGCGATGTTCCTCCTGTTCCTGCCCATCGAGATCATCAGCCATCTGGCACGGGCCCTTTCCCTGGGGCTCCGTCTGTTCGGGAACATCTTCGGCGAGCACGCGGTGTCGGCGGAGTTCTTCGGCATCGCACCGATCGTCCTGCCGATTCCGGTGATGCTGCTGGGACTGTTCGCCGCCATGCTGCAGACCTTCATCTTCATCATGTTAACGATGGTGTACCTCGCTGGAGCCGAAGCCTCCGAACACTAGGACGGCCGGGATGGCGAAGAAGGCGGAGTGCGCCACCAAGCGCAAAAGGAGAACTTCACCATGAACAAGCTCAAGACGGTGTGTCTGTTGCTGGCCATGCTGCTCCTGGTCGCCGCGCCGAGCGTCGTCCAGGCGCAGGAGGAAGGCGCCGAGGCCGGTGGCGGCGTGGCGTGGGGTGCCCTCGCCGCGGCGTTCGCCATCGGCGTCGCCGCGTTCGGCGGCGCTCTCGGCCAGGCGAAGGCCACTTCGGCGGCGGTTTCCGGCATGGCGCGCAATCCTGGCGCGGCCGGTAACATCCGCACCACCCTGATCATCGGTCTGGCGCTCATCGAGTCGCTGGTGATCTACGCCCTGCTGATCGCGTTCTTCGTCTACCAGATCTGAAGCCCCGATTCCGGCCGATTCCGGCCGATTCCGGCCGATCCGACCCGCCCCGGCCCGGAGTGTCCCAAGAGATCCTCCGGGCCGGGGCGTTCTCGCCCCTGTCCGTCGGTCGCCGGCCCCGCGGGGCACCTTCCGTCGCACCCGGAGAATCCGGTCCAGCGTTCCGCGGAGTATCCTCGCGTGGTACAGGGCGTCCCTGCGAGGGGACGCAGCGGGTGGCCCGCGGCGATTCCGGGAACGGCGACCGGGTCGTCGCCGGTCGCAGGGAACCTTTGGCATCGCTTGTGCGTACTCATGAGCGGAGGGCCGCTGAGGTAGCATGGGGGTAGCGTATGAGTAAGCAGAACGAAGAGCACAAGAGAGGATGGGACTTCGAGGCGGCGGCGATGCCGTTCGTGGACGCCCTGTACAACACCGCCTACCGGATGACCCGCAACGCGGAGGACGCGGAAGATCTGGTCCAGGAAGCCTATCTCAAGGCCTACAAGTACTACGACAAGTTCGAGGAAGGGACGAACTTCAAGGCCTGGCTCTTCAAGATCATGAAGAACACGTTCATCAACAACTACCGCAAGAAGCAGCAGGCGCCGCCGCAGAGCGACTTCGCCGACATCGAGGAGTCCTTCGAGACCCAGGTGAGCGAGGAAGCCGGGCAGAAGAAGATCAAGAACCCGGAAGAGGAGCTGCTCGAGAACGTACTCGACGAGGACATCCAGCGGGGGATCGACGAGCTACCCCCCGACTACCGGATGGTGGTGCTGCTGGCCGACCTGGAGAACTTCTCCTACAAGGAGATCGCCGAGATCCTCGACGTGCCGGTCGGAACCGTCATGAGCAGGCTGTACCGGGGCCGGCGCCTCCTGGAGAAGGTCATGCTCGAGTACGCGCGCGAGCACGGCTACATCGGCGTCGAGGAAGAGCCGAGCAAGATGAGGAGCAAGCGGGGCTGAGCCGCGCTCCGCGCCCGACAGGTGGGCGACCCCCGGCCGGGGTTGAAGCCTGTCGAA
>JASFUJ010000355.1:0-4781 GCA_050050355.1 Acidobacteriota bacterium | reverse complement strand
CGCAGAGCTCGGCCTTCCGCGCACGACCAACCCACTCCAATCCACTCCGCGGAGCGAGCCGACCGATGTCCCTTTTCAAACGCGATGACGAGCCCTCCAACCCGACGTCCCGACCGCCCGGCGGCCAGGGCGCATCCCATCCCGCCCAGCCCGCGCGCACGGGGGAACGCCCCGTGACGCGCATCTCCGCGGGCACCAAGATCACCGGCGAGATCTCCGGGGACACGGAGCTGGTCGTGGAGGGCGAGGTCGAAGGGACGCTGCGCGTGGACGCGCGGATCGTCGTCGGCTCGAGCGGCGCCGTCCGGGGGGAGATCGAGGCCCGCTCGGTGCTGATCGCCGGCGAGGTCTTCGGGGACGTCCGGGGCGGCGACCGGGTCGAGGTGGGAGCCTCGGGGCGTCTCGAGGGAGACATCTCCGCGCCGCGGGTCACCATCGCGGAGGGCGCGTTCTTCAAGGGGAAGGTGGAGATGACCGGCGAGGCCGGCCGGGCGCGCCGCTCCGGAAAGCCGACCCCCCGAGGCGACAAGCCGGAAGGAGCAGCGCAGTGAAGATCGGGATTCCGAAGGAGATCAAGGACCACGAATACCGCGTCGGCATGATCCCGGCGGGGGCTCACGCGCTGGTGGAGGCCGGACATTCGGTCACCGTGCAGTCCGGCGCCGGAACCGGAAGCGGCTTCCCGGACGAGGAGTACGAGGAGGCCGGGGCGACCATCGAGCCCGATCCCGACGCCGTGTGGGCCGGGGCCGACATGGTGGTCAAGGTGAAGGAGCCGATCGAGCCGGAGTACGAGCGCATGCAGCCGGGGCAGGTGCTGTTCACCTATCTGCATCTCGCGCCCCTGCCGGAGCTCACGCAGGTGCTGTTGGAGCGGAAGGTGGCCGGGGTCGCCTACGAGACCATCACCGACCGCCGCGGCGCCCTGCCGCTGCTCACCCCCATGTCGGAGGTGGCCGGGCGGATGGCGTCCCTGGTGGGAGCCTACTACCTGCAGCGCCGGTTCGACGGGCGCGGAACGCTGCTCACCGGGGTGCCGGGCGTGCCGCCCGGGGACGTGGCGATCATCGGCGGCGGCATCGTCGGGCTGAACTCCGCCAAGGTGGCCGTCGGCCTGGGGGCCCGGGTGGTGGTGCTGGAGACCAACCTGGACCGGATGCGCTTCCTGGACGACACCTTCCACGGGCAGGTCACCACCCTGTACAGCAACCGCTACAACCTGCTCGCGGCCCTCGCCCGGTGCGACGTCCTGATCGGCGCCGTGCTGATCCCCGGCCGCTCGGCGCCGAAGCTGGTGACCCGCGACATGCTCCCGGAGATGAAGCGTGGCTCGGTGGCCGTCGACGTGGCGGTGGACCAGGGCGGCTGCTTCGAGACCACCCACCCGACCACCCACTCCGACCCGATCTACGAGGTCGACGGGGTGATCCACTACTGCGTGGCCAACATGCCCGGGGCCGTGCCCCGGACCTCGACCCTGGCGCTCAACAACGTGACCCTCCCGTACGCCCTGCAGCTCGCCAACAAGGGCCTGCGCCGCGCCGTCCTCGACGACCCGGGGCTGCTCGCCGGGATGAACACGTACGACGGCAAGATCACCTGCAAGCCGGTGGCCGAGAGCCAGGACCGGGAGTACACGCCGCTGGAAGAGCTGCTCTGACGCGGGCGGTGGGGCCCGTGGCCCGGTCGGCCGGCTGAAGCCCGTGCGGTGGGGCCTGCGGCCCGGTCGGCCGGGGCGGAGCCCGGCCGCTTCGAGCGGGACGGTCCCCATCGAACCCCCCGAAGCGGCCGGCTTCAGCCGGCCGGATGCGAGCGCAGCGAGCGCCCGTCCTCCGGCCCGTCGATCCCCAGCTCCTCCAACAGCCGCCGCATGTCCTCCGGGACCGGCGCCTCCACCTCGATCCGCGCCCCGGTCCCCGGGTGCTCGAACGCGAGCCTCCAGGCGTGGAGGGCCGGCCGCGGAAACGCCCGCAGGACGCTCCGGGCCGCGGGCGGCACCTCCTTCCAGCGCGCCTCCCCGTAGATCGGATCGCCGACGATCGGGTGGTGGATGGCCTTGAGGTGGACCCGGATCTGGTGGGTCCGGCCGGTGGCCAGGTCGATCTCGAGGAGCGCCACGCCCGGGCCGGTCGCCAGGGTCCGGTAGTGGGTGACCGCCGCCCGGCCGTCGGGGCGCGTGGTCATCCGCTTGCGCTCGGCGGGATGGCGGCCGACCGGCCGGTCGATGGTTCCCGCGGCGGGGTCCGGAGTGCCGTAGACCACGGTCAGATAGCGCTTCTCGACCGCCCGCTGCGCGAAGGCCCGCTGGAGCGCCCGGTAGGCGGCTGCGGTCCGCGCCACCACCAGGACCCCGGAGGTGTCCTTGTCCAGCCGGTGGACGATCCCCGGCCGGCGGGGGCCTCCGACCCCGTCGAGCTCGGGGTAGCGGGCCAGCAGGCGGTGCACCAGGGTGCCGGCGGGCCGCCCCGCCCCCGGGTGGACCGTGAGGCCGGCCGGCTTGTCGACGACGACCACCATCGGATCCTCGTGGAGGACGGTCAGGGATCCCGGCTCCGGCTCGATCCCCGCGGGCTCCGGCGGCGGGGGCCGGACGCGGATCCGCTCACCGCCCTCCAGGCGGGTGGACGGCCGGGTCTCCACGGTGTCGCCGATGCGCACGCAGCCGTCTCGGATCCACCGCTGGACCTGGTTGCGGGGCTCGTCGAGGCGGGCGGCCAGGTAGCGGTCCAGCCGGTCGCCGGCGGCGCGTTCGTCGGTGAGGATGCGCCGGGTCTCCGGCGCGGGGTCGGAAGGGGACGGTGGCCGCGTCACCCGGTGGCTTCGACGGCGCCGGTGTCCTCCCCGTCCTCCTCCTCGCCGGTCGCCGCGTCCCGGTGGGCTCCGTGGTGGCGGAAGCTGTCGAGGATCATCAGGAAGATGCCGACGGTGATCGCGCTGTCCGCCACGTTGAAGGCCGGCCAGTGATGGGAGCCCACGTAGACGTCCACGAAGTCCGTGACCGCGCCGCTGGCGAGCCGATCGATCAGGTTGCCCAGGGCACCGCCGACGATCAGGGCCAGCGCCGAGAGCAGGAGGCGCGCCGACGGGGGGGCGAACCGGAAGTAGACCATCACCGCCACCAGGGCGACCACGCCGAGGAGGATCAGGAGCCAGGCCCCGCCGTCGGCGCCGTGGCGGGCGAACAGGCCGAAGGCCACGCCGGTGTTCTGGACGTGCGTCAGGTTGAGGAAGCCGTCGATCAGCGGATGGCTGGCGCTCCGCGGCAGGTGGAGCTCCACCAGCCATTTGGTCCACTGGTCGAGGACCACGACGGCCAGGGAGAGATACCCGTACTGGAGCTTGCGCGCGAGGGGGGAGGTAGGCATCGCCGCGAGAATCTAACATTTTCCGGCCGGAGGCGCAGGCTCGGCTCACCCCCGGTGCCGCCGGCTCTCCCGGGCGAGGGCGGCCGTGAGCTTCCGGAGCGCGTCCGGATCCTGGAACACCCGGATCCCGGCCACGCCGGCCGCGCCGGCCGCCACCGCCGCCGCGACCCCCTCGGCGTCCACGCCTCCGAGGGCCACGACGGGAACGCCCTCCGCGGCGGCGCGCCGCAGGCCCTCCGGCCCCGGCGGAGGGCCGTGGGCCGCCTTGCTCGGGGTGGGGAAGAGGGGGCCGAAGGTCACGTAGTCGACCCGCTCCTCCCGGGCGCGCGCCACCTCCTGCGGCGTGTGGGTCGAGCGTCCGATCGCGATCCGGCGGCCGGGCGCGACGGCGCTCGCCCAGCGCCGCAGCGGCTCCGCCGGCAGCCCCGCCGCGGGGAGATGGACCCCGTCGGCGCCGGCCGCCAGCGCCACGTCCAGGCGACCGTTCACCAGCACGGCGACCCGGCGCGGCAGGGTCGCGCGGGCGTGCCGGGCGAGCCGGTAGACCGCGAGATCGTCCAGGTCCTTCTCGCGGATCTGCACCGCGTCGACCCCGGCGGCGGCCAGCTCCCGGAGCCAGCCGTCGAACGGCCGCGGCGCGAGGCTCCGGCGGTCGGTGATCGCCATCAGGCGTGGCACGAGAGGGGGCATGGGCGGAGGGGTCGACCGGGGGCTCGGCCGGCGGGGGGCGCGCGGCTCAGGTCTGGTGGCCGGGCGGCTGGCGGGGCGTCCGGCGCGAGAACAGCAGGGTCACGTCGTGGGCGCCCCAGACCAGGTGGACGAGCCCGAACCCGGTGACCGCCGACCGGGTCACCGGGTGGAGGGCGAGGGTGCGTACGTCCTGGTACGGGATCAGGCCGAGGGTGTGATCCCACAGGGAGGTCCAGGGGGCGAAGATCAGGAAGAGCCCGATCTCGGCGCAGTAGAGGACGAAGAGGAGCAAGGTGATCCGGTCCGGCCGCATGGAGGCGCCATTGTAGCCCGCCGGAGCCGCCGACGAACCCTTTATCCCGTCAAGACCTCAGGAGCTCCGGGTGGTGGCGCCCCCAGCCTCCCCCCGAGGCCGGGCTCCCGCCGGCCGTCCCGGTGGAGCGGGAGGAAGGGGGTCGGGGGGTTTGGAGGGGCGATCCAGCAGAGACCTCGGGCGACTCTTCACCCCGGCGGCTTGCCGCGGCTCCGGGACTTGCCGGACTTTCCGCTCGACCGGGACCCCGAGCTCCGCGAGCGGCTGCCGGACGAGCTCCTCGTGCGGCTCGGCGACGACCGGGAGGAGACCGACGATCCGCGGCTCCGACTACTCGAACGGGAGGAGGCGGACGAGCTCCCCTTCGAACGGTCCCGGCTCGCCGAGCTGCGCGTCCTCGGCGGCGGCGAGCT
>JASFUJ010000354.1:0-4787 GCA_050050355.1 Acidobacteriota bacterium | reverse complement strand
GTTGGGGCGCGGAGCTGGAGGGCGCTCGCGCGGTGGTGAACCTGGCCGGCGAGAGCGTGGCCGGGGGGCGCTGGACCGCGTCCCGCAAGCGCCGGATCCGGGAGAGCCGGCTGGCCTCGACGCGGGCGGTGTGCCGGGCGATCGAGCGGGCCTCGGAGCGCCCGGAGGTGCTGCTCCAGGGCTCGGCCGTGGGGTTCTATGGACCGCGGGAGGGGGACGGGCGGCTGACCGAGGACTCCGGCCCGGGAGACGACTTCCTCGCCCGCGTGACCATCGACTGGGAGGCGGCCAGCCGGCCGGTGGAGGAGATCGGCGTCCGCAGGTGCCTGCTGCGCACCGGGGTGGTCCTGTCCACCGCGGGAGGCGCGCTGCCCCAGATGGCCTTGCCCTTCAAGCTGTTCGCCGGCGGCCCCGCCGGCGACGGCTCCCAGTGGGTGCCCTGGATCCACCTGCGGGACGAGGTCCTGGCGATCCGGTTCCTGCTGGAGACGGCCGCGGCCCGGGGTCCGTTCAACCTGACCGCCCCCGAGCCGGTGACCAACCGGGAGCTCTCCCGCGCGCTGGGAGCGGCGCTGGGGCGGCCGTCGCTCTTGCGGGCGCCGTCGTTCGCCCTGCGCCTGGCCCTGGGGGAGATGGCCGAGGTCGTGCTCGAGGGGCAGCGGGCGGTGCCGGAGCGGCTGCTGGCGGCGGGGTTCGAGTTCGAGTTTCCGGACGTGCGCACGGCGCTCGCCGACCTGTACCGGTAGGAGGCAGGAGCGATGAGGTGATGTCCGCCTGGGGCGGTTCGGGTGGAGGCGCCCCCGCCGACCGGCCTGGCGGGTGTAGGGGTGGGGCTCGTCCCCACCCGCCCTATCTCGGTGGATCGCTCCACCAGCCCTTCAAGGTCTCCTCGACCGCGTCCCGGATCTCCGGGCGGGCGTAGATCCGGTAGCGGTCGATCCGCTCCAGGTGCCGGATGAAGTGGCTGGCCCGCTCCATGGTCACCGTGGAGCCGTCGGCCCGGCGCACCAGGAGGGTCCCCTGGCCGAAGCGGTGGGGGTCCTTGGAGGAGTGGGATTCGAGCAGGTCCTCCTCACCGAACCGCTCGCGCAGGCGGGGCAGGAGCTCGGCGAAGCCGGCGGTCTCGGCGGCGGTCAGGTGCTCACCGGTCTCGAACGCCAGCGGGAAGTGCTCGCGGCCCGTGACGGACAGGGCGTGGGGGTTGCGCGACGCCCGCATGGCGGAGGTCACGGTCACGTCGTCGTGGGCCAGGAAGGCCTCCGGGTCGGCCGGCCAGCGCCAGCCCTCCTGGGTCAACCACCGGGAGAGATGGAGCTCGAGGGCCTTGCTGACCAGGTTGAAGTAGACCTGGGTGAACATGTAGTACCGCGCCAGCACCAGGGCCTCGAGGGCGTGGACGCCGCCCTCGTCGACGCCGATGCCCCAGCGCCCGTCGTCCGGATCCTCGAGCGGCACGATGGTGTCGAGCAGCCGTTCCAGGTCGTAGTTGCCGTAGCGCACGCCACAGAACAGACCGTCCCGCAGCAGGTAGTCCATCTTGTCCACGTCGAGCTCGCCGGAGACCACCTGGGCGAGCAGCCGATCGACGCCCTTCCCGGTCGAGTCGGTCCGGTCGTGGGACGCCCCCACGAGGCCGGCGACGCGCCCGGCGTCGAGCCGCCCGCCGTGCCGCTCGAAGAGGCCGCCGATCTCCTCGTGGCCGATCAGCCGGCGGGTCATCTCCTCGTGGTCGATGCCGTGCTCGAAGAGCTCCTCGGCCGAGTGGCTGAACGGGGCGTGGCCGACGTCGTGCAGCAGAGCGGCGGCGCGGACGGCGCGCCGCTCGACGGCGTCGGCTCCGGAGGGCAGGCGCCCTCCGCTCTTGGCGGCCAGGGCGTCGTAGACCCGGCCGGCCAGCTCCATGGCACCGAGGGCGTGGCTGAAGCGGCTGTGCTCGGCGCCCGGATAGACCATGTACGTCAGCCCGAGCTGCCGGATGAACCGCAGGCGCTGGACCGGCCGGCTGTTGATCAGGGCCGTCTCCAGCGCGTCGGCGCGGATGAACCCGTGGACGGGATCGCGGATGCTGAGCAGGGTCAATTGGACTCCGCTCCCGCGGCCAGGTGGCGATACGGACGGAGCAGGTCCAGCACCCGCCGCCGGCTGCGCAAGATCCGGAGCAGCTCGGCCGCACGGTCCGGCAGCGGCGACTCGAGCAGGCCGATCTTGCGCAGGGCCGGCAGGTCGATGCCGGCGGCGACGCCGTTGACCACGGCCTCGAAGCTCCTCTGCACCTCGAGCGCCTCCAGGTCTTCGGCCTGGACCGGGAAGTTCTCGCCCATCTCCCGGGTCAGGCTCCTGCAGATCACCAGCAGCTCCCGCCGCATGGTCAGGATGCCCGGGTCCTTCTCGTCCACCGGCGTCTCTTCGACCGGCCGGACCACGGCCCGGCGGTAGGGGAGCAGCAGGTCCTCCTCCTCGTGGTCGACGGTGAACCGGAACTCCCCGTGGAGGACGATGTTGGAACGCCCGTCGGGGAGGTAGTCGACGTCCACCAGGCGCCCGGCGGTGCCGTCCGGGAAGATCTCCGGCGGCTGGCCGAACCCCCGCTCCACCGACGGCTTGAGCAGGACCATGCCGATCCAGCGCGACCGCTCGTCGCGCTCGACGACGTCCCGGACCATCCGCCGATACCGGGGCTCGAAGATGTGCAGCCGAAGGTCGGTCCGGGGAAAGTGGACCACGTTCGGCAGAGGGAAGAGCGGGATGCTGGGACGCGCCGTCACGCCCAGGATGCTAGCAGTCCGTGGCGCCAGTCCGTGTGCTATAACAACGCCCGTCCCCTCGCAGCCACCCGATCCATGCACCCTCCTTCCGACAGCCAGGTCGCCCACCGAGCCCTCGCGGCCTCCGGGACGGTCGCCGGCTGGCGCCGCGCGGGATGGGTGCCGAGCCTCGTGCTCGCGATCCTCCTGGCCGCCCCGGGCGCCACCCGCTCGGCGGCCACCCCGACCGCTCCGGCCGCCGGGGCGCTGCAGCAGGGCGACCGCGCCTGGGCCGAGCGGGCGCACAGGGTGGACGGGGAGTGGCGCGCCGACGCCGCGCGCGTCGCGGACGCCGTCGAGTCCTACCGGCGCGCCGTCGATGCGGCGCCGGACGACCTGCCGGGCCACCGGCGGCTGCTGACCGCGCTCTACTTCCAGGGCGAACACGTGGCCGCGGGGAAGGAGGAGCGGCGCCGGGTGTTCGAGCAGGGCAAGAACGCCGCCGAGGCGGCGCTCGGTCGCCTGGCGGACCTGGCGGGCGCCGACCGGGAGGCGTTCCGCGACCTCGAGCCCACGCAGCGGGCCGAGCGGCTGCGGGCGGCGGGCGTCGATCCCGAGGACGCGGCGGCGCTCTACTTCTGGAGCGGGGTCCACTGGGGGCTGTGGGGGGACGCCTACGGCCGGCTGGCGGCGGCGCGGGCCGGGGTCGCGGGGACCGTGCGCGACGACGCCCTCACCGCCCTCGACCTCGACCCCGGCGTCGAGCGGGCCGGCCCCCACCGGGTCCTCGGCCGCCTCCACGCCGAGGCGCCGAAGATCCCCTTCTTCACCGGCTGGATCGACCGGGACCTGGCGATCGCCGAGCTGGAGCAGGCCGTCGAGATGGCGCCCGAAGAGCCCCTGAACCACGTCTACCTGGCCCAGGCGCTCGTCGATTACCGTCCCGACCGGGGCGAGGAAGCGCGCGCGCGGCTCCGCGCCCTGCTCGACCGGCCGCCGGAGGCCGCGCGCCCGGTCGAAGGAGCGGCGGCGCGCCGGGAAGCGCGCCGGATCTTGCAGGAGGAGCCATGACGCGAACGACCAGCAACCGGATTCTCGTCGGCATCGTGGCCGGCATCTTCCTCGCCCTGATCGGCGTCAAGCTCTTCGGCGAGGGCATGGTCGCCTTCGAATGGATGGGGACACTCTGGCTCCGGGCGCTCAAGATGATCATCGTGCCGCTGGTGATGGCCTCGATGATCGTCGGGGTGACGGGCCTCGGCGACATCCGCAAGCTCCGGAAGCTGGGCGGCTACACCGTCGCCTACTACGCGCTGACCACCGCCCTCGCGGTGGCCGTCGGCATCTTGATGGTCAACCTGCTGAAGCCCGGGGTCGGCATCGACATCGCCACCATGGAGAAGCCCTCGCAGATCCTCGGCAAGGAGGAGATCGGGTTCACCCAGATCGTCCTGTCGTTCGTCTCGGACAACATCTTCAAGGCGATGGCCGATCTCGACCTGCTGCCGGTGATCCTGTTCTCGCTGGTCTTCGGGGCGGTGCTCACCACGATCGGGGAGACCGGGCGACCGGTGATCGCCTTCTTCGAGGGGCTCAACGAGGCGATCATGAAGCTGGTCGAGCTGATCATGCTCTTCGCCCCGCTCGGCGTGTTCGGCCTGGTGGCCGGAAAGTTCGGAGCCGCCGGGGACCTGATGGCGCTGATCGGGGGCCTCGGCCGCTACATGCTCACCGTCCTGGTGGGCCTCGCCCTCCACGGCCTGATCGTGCTGCCGGCGATCCTCTGGCTGCTGGGCCGCTACAACCCCCTGCGCTACCTGTACGGCATGGGCTCGGCCCTGCTCACGGCCTTCTCCACCGCGTCCTCTTCCGCCACCCTGCCGCTCACCATCGAGAGCGTCGAGGAAAACAACGGCGTCTCCCGGAGGAGCTCGTACTTCGTCCTCCCCCTGGGAGCCACCATCAACATGGACGGCACCGCCCTCTACGAATCGGTGGCGGCGATCTTCATCGCCCAGGCCCTCGCCGTGCCGCTCACCCCGG
>JASFUJ010000353.1:0-4802 GCA_050050355.1 Acidobacteriota bacterium | reverse complement strand
ACCGCAGTGGAAGGATGCTTCGATGGACAGGTTTCGGATTCACGGCCCCACTCCGCTCGTCGGCCGGGTGTGCGCGAGCGGCGCGAAGAACGCCGCGCTCCCGGCAATGGCCGCCTGCCTTCTCGCCGGAGAGCAGGTCACGCTGCACCGCCTGCCGGCGGTCCGGGACATCCGGACCATGCGGCGTCTGCTCGGGCACCTCGGCGTCGACGGCGAGGTCGAGGGAGAGGCGGTCCGGTTCCAGCCCGGGGGAGCGCCTCCGGACGACGAGGCCCCCTACGAGCTGGTCAAGACCATGCGGGCGAGCGTGCTCTCCCTCGGGCCGTTGCTGGCCCGGCGGGGCCACGCCCGGGTCTCGCTGCCCGGCGGCTGCGCCATCGGCGTGCGGCCGATCGATCAGCACCTGGCCGGCCTCGCCGCGCTCGGAGCCGACATCCGGCTGGAGGGCGGCTACGTGGAGGCGCGGGCGGAGCGGTTGAAGGGGGGGCGCTTCCGGTTCGACATGCCGACCGTCACCGGGACCGAGAACCTGCTGATGGCTGCGGTCCTCGCCCGGGGGACCTCGGTGCTCGACAACTGCGCCCGGGAGCCGGAGGTCGTCGACCTGGCCCGCCTCCTGTGCAAGATGGGCGCGCGCATCGAGGGCGCCGGAGAACCGACCCTCACCGTCCACGGCGTCGATGGCCTCGGCGGGGCGGAGCACGAGATCATCGGCGATCGGATCGAAGGCGGAACCTACCTGATCGGCGCCGCCCTCACCGGTGGCGACGTGACCCTGGAGGGAGCCGCGCCGGAGGACCTGGCGCCCCTCCTCGACAAGCTCACCGAGGTCGGCGCAGCGGTCGATCTCGGGGACGGAGAGATCCGGGTGCGCGGCGGCGGGGAGCTGGTCGCCGCGGACGTCGCGACCGCTCCCCACCCCGGCTTCCCCACCGACCTCCAGGCCCAGTACATGGCGCTCATGACCGGGGCCCGGGGAACGTCGTCGATCCGGGAGACGGTGTTCGAGAACCGATTCCAGCACGTGCCGGAGCTGACCCGCATGGGGGCGGTGATCGACGTCACCGGCAACGAAGCCCGGGTCTACGGTCCGCGGTCGCTCTCCGGCTCGCCGGTGATGGCCACCGACCTGCGGGCCTCGGCGTGCCTGGTGCTCGCCGCCCTCGCCGCGTCCGGCGAGACGCTGATCCATCGGATCTATCACCTCGACCGCGGCTACGAGCGGATGGAAGAGAAGCTGCAGCGGCTCGGTGCCAGCGTGGAGCGGGAGTCGGCATGACGCATCCGGTCGGCAGGCTCGCGCGAGCGGTCGGAGTGCTCTGCGTGGCGGGCTGGGCCGTCGGACCGTCGGTCGTGCCGAGCGCGGCGCAGCCCGCGAACGACCCCAGGATTCCGGTCGTGGAGCGGATGCTCGCGGGGGATCCGTCGCAGGCCCTGGCGGTGGCCGAGCGGATGCGGCTGGACTCTCCCGAGGCGGCCCGTCGGTGGGGGATCAACTACCTGCGGGGGCGTCTGCTCGAACGGTTGCAGCGTCCCCTGGAGGCCGAGGAGGCCTTCGCCGCGGCCCTGAGCGAGACCCCGGAGCTCGAGCCGTACGTGCGCTTCCACCTCGCCGTCGCCCAGGAGCGCGAGGGCCATCCCGAGGTCGCGGCGGGCCTGGTGGCTTCGGTGGTGGCTCCGGGAGTTCCGCCGGACCTCCTGGGGAGGGGCGCCGAGCTGTTCGCCCGCGCCATTGCAGCCGGCGGGGACTGTCGCATCCTCCGGGGGGTGCGCGGCCACCGGCTGCCGGAGCCGGAAGGTCGCCTGCTCCGCGTGGTGGACGGCCAGTGCCGCGTCCGCCAGGGCGACCGGCGGGACGCCGCGGACGCTCTGTGCGGGGTGCTCCAGGAAGACCGCGAGGACGACGCGGCGCGCCGGGCGGCGGACCTGCTGGACGACCTGGTGCAGCGGGATCCGGACCTGCGCGAGGCGCTGAGCCGCAACGGCTGCGAGGTGGAGCTCCAGATCGGTCTCACGTTCCATCATCACCGGGAGTACGAACGCTCGATCCCCTATCTCGAGCGGGTCTTCGCCCGCCTGCCGAACCGCCGGATCGTGGTCGACGACGAGGAGTTCCAGGCCCGCTACGCCCTGGCTCGCGGGTACTTCTGGCGTGAGCAGTTCGCCATCGCCGCACGGCGGTTCGCCGACCTGGCGCTCCGGGCGCGCGGGCTGGAGGAGCGGGCCCGCGTGCTCTACCAGCAGGCGCGGAGCCTGGAGCTGCTCGGGAGATGGAACGAGGCGGACGCCGTCTTCCGCCGCACCTACATGACGCTCCAGGACGGCCGGTTCGCGGGGCCGTCCCTGCTTTCGGCGCTCCGCCTGGAGTGGCGCGGCGGCAGGGAGCGGGACGCCCTGGACCTCTACCGGCTGCTGTCCAACCAACGGGGCTCGGAGGAGTACGCCGCCCGGGCCGCACTCTTCCTGGCGGTCTCCGACGTCGTGCGCGGGCGCTCGGACCGGGCGTCCGGCTGGCTCGACGCGGCCGAGCGCTTCGACCGTGACGTCGCGCTGGAGGCGGACTACTGGCGGGGCCGGTTGGCCGAGCTGTCGCTCCGGGCCGGCCGGGGGACCGCGGGGACCGTGGTCGGGCACTACCTGGACGTGCTGGGAGAAGCGCCGTACCACCCCCTGGCCCTGGACGCCGCGGCGCGGTTGAGAACGGCCGAGCTGGCCGGCCCGGCCGGGGTCGAGGCGGCCCGGCGCGCCGCCGGCAGCCGCTCCGAGCACCTGGTCGCCGCCTGGCTCGTGCTGGGAGCCGACCGGTCGGCGGGCCGGCGGGCCCGCCGGATCCTGCTCGAGCGGGCATCCTCGAACGCGACGGCTTCGGCGTTTCTCCGCATCGGCACGGTCCCGGCGGCCGAGTGGCCCCTCTGGTCGGCGTCGCTGGACGAGGCGCCGGAGCTGCTCCTGGCCCTGGGGCTGTTCGACGAAGGCGCCGCGGCGGTGGCGGAGCATTTCCCCGCGAACCGTCCGGAGCTCGCGTACACGGGCAGCCGCCTGTTGCTCGCCGCGCGGGAAGTCCGGCGATCCATCCTGCTCGCCGACAACGCCTCCCGGCCGCTGACCCGCCGCCTGAAGGACCCCCTCCAGCCCACCGAGCTGCGCACCACCCTTTATCCGTTTCCGTGGGACGACCTGATCCGGGAGCGCTCCGAGCGTTTCGGCGTCGACCCGCACCTGCTGGCAGCGATCATCCGGGAGGAGAGCCGGTTCGATCCGGACGCCGTCTCGGCGGTCTCCGCCCGGGGGCTCACCCAGTTCGTCTGGCTCACCGCCAAGCGGATCGCCGCGAAGCTGGACATGGGGCGGATCACCCCCGGGGATCTCTACCGTCCGGAGACCTCGATCACCCTCGGGGCCGCCTACCTGGGCGAGCTGATCGAGCGCTTCGGCGGCCTGGAGCACCAGGCGGTGGCGGCGTACAACGCCGGGCCGGCGCAGGCCCGCCTCTGGCAGACCTACTGCTACGGCCGGGAGGCGCCGGAGTACTTCACCAAGACCGGCTTCGTCCAGACCCGCCGGTACCTGAGGGACGTGCTGGGCGGCCGGGCCCAGTACGAGGAGCTCTACGGGACGTCGGAGTGAGGGCTGTCCCCCACCCCTCCCCCGTCGATCCGCAGAATCACCCCCGGCAGCTCCTCGTGCTCCGAGTCGAGATAGTTCACGATGTCCGCCTCGCGCCGGAGCTCCTCGGTCCGCCCTTCGATCGCCTCATTCAGGCGGCGCTCCTTGAGCACCCGGCGGATGTCCTCGCGGACCTCCTCGATGGGGGGCGCGGGCCGGCCCTGCTCCGCCATCTCCGGCACCAGGGTCTCGTCGTAGTACTGCCGGATGTCCTCGAGGCCGACGAAGATCCGCGGCCCCAGGAACTCCTCGAAGTAGCTCCAGACCATGAGCTGGCGCGCGACGATCTGGCGCAGAGCGTCCAGGTCGAGGCCGACCTCGCGGAGCCGCCGCCGGAGCTCGTCCTCGCTCTCGAACCGGTCCCGGATCCTCTGCACCTGCTCCTCGATCCGGGAGACCGGAGCCTGCTCGATGCCGAAGCGGGCGACCTCCTGGAACCGCACCCGCTGATCGATCAGCGCGTCGACGATCCGGCGCCGGAAGGCCGCGTCGCTCTCGCCCGCCGAGCGCTCCACCAGGCCGAGGGTGATCGCCCGATCGATGTCGGAGGCGAGGATCGGATCCTCGTCCACCACGGCGACGATGCGGTCGCGCAGACGGAGCGCGCCGGCGTCGGTCTCGCCGGCTCCCCCGGCCGGCGGATCCTCCGCGCCGGCGGGGCCGGCGGTGCAGGCGAGCAGGAGAGCGGCGAGGGTGAGGGCGAAGGCGCGTGGCATCCGACGGTCATCCTAGCAACGATCGGTGGCCGACGGCTTGGGGCCGGCCGGGCCGAGGACCGGGTGTTGCTAGCATGCCCGGAATGGGTACGGCGGACGAGCGGCGGCACGGTTCCGGCAGGCTCCTCGTGGTGGCCACGCCGATCGGCAATCTCGGCGACCTCTCCGCCCGGGCGCGGCAGTCCTTCGAGCAGGCCGACCGGGTGGCGTGCGAGGACACCCGGCACACCGGCCGTCTCCTCGCCCGTCTCGGCATCAAGCGGCCGCTCGTGTCGCTCCACGAGCACAACGAACGCCGCCGCGTTCCCCGGCTGATCGAGGCCCTGGAGGAGGGCGAGGTCATCGCCCTGGCGAGCGACGCCGGGACCCCGCTGGTCTCCGATCCGGGCTTCCTCCTGGTCCGCGCGGCGGTGGAGCGGG
>JASFUJ010000352.1:0-4808 GCA_050050355.1 Acidobacteriota bacterium | reverse complement strand
GCCGGCCTGGGGCAGGCGCTGTTCCAGAGGCGTGGAGGGCCCCGGGGCAACGTCGCCGTGCTCTGCCGCTGCGGGCTCGCGGACCGGGAGCTCTACTCCCTGTTCGTCCACGAGACGGTCCGGCTGCTCAACCGGCGGGTCTTCGACGGCCCGCTGCCCGACTGGCTCGGGGAGGGGCTGGCGTACGGGCTCGCGTTCGGCCGGATCGACGCGTCCGGGGCGCTCGACGAGGACGCGCTGGGCGGCAGCGAACGGGTCGTGGCCGCCGCCGCCGGCCGGGGCGCCGGGGGCGAGACGACCGAGAACACCGGCGGACGGCTGGCCCTGCTCCACCTGAAGCAGGAGCACGACCGGGGGCGGCCGACCAAGCTGGCGAGCCTGGTCTCCGCGGGCTCCGACGCCTCCGGCTCGGCGGGGCCGACGTCCGATCTCCGGGCCCGCACGGAGTGGATCATCCGGAGCGCGATGTTCGTCCGGTTCCTCCTGGACGAGCGGAACGGGGAGCTGCGCGACGGGTTCCGGGCCTACCTGCGGTCGGTGGCCGGCGGAGGGGCGGCGGGGGAGGAGGCGCTCCTGGACGCATTGGGGAGCGGCTGGGAGACCCTGGACGGGCGTTTCCGCCGCTGGGTCGACTTCCAGGCCCGGTGGCTGCACCGCCGGGGACCGTGAGCCGGGCGGTCAGCCGGGCCGCCCCGTGTAACATCGCTCCGTCATGGCCTTCAACGACCAGAGCTCCCGCCGCTGCCGGGATGATTTCCCGGCCCTCTCCCGGACCCTGACGGTCCGGGGCGAGGAACGCCCCCTCGCCTTCTTCGACGGTCCGGCCGGCACCCAGGTGCCGCGGCGGGTGATCGACGCCGTCGGCGACTACTACCGGACCTCCAACGCCAACACCCACGGGACCTTCGTGACCTCCCGCGAGACCGACCGGGTGCTCCGGGACGCGCGGGAGGCCGCGGCCGCCTTCTGCGGCGCCCCGGACCGGCGGACGATCTCGTTCGGCGCCAACATGACCACGCTGACCTTCTCCCTGGCCCACGCGCTGGTGCGTACCTGGGAGCCGGGGGACGAGGTGGTGATCACCCAGCTCGATCATGAGGCCAACCGGAGTCCGTGGCTGAGGCTCCGGGAGCGCGGCGTCAGGGTGCGGGAGGTGACCCTCGAGCCGGACGGCACCCTCGACCTGGAGGACTTCGAGCGCCGGGTCGGGGAGCGGACCCGGCTGGTGGCGGTGGGCTGGGCGGCGAACGTCGTGGGCACGGTCAACGACGTGAAGCGCATGCGAGACCGGGCGCGGGAGCTCTCCGGGGGCCGGGCACGGCTGCTGGTCGACGCGGTCCACTACGCCCCCCACTTTCCGGTGGACGTGGCGGACCTGGACCCGGACTTCCTCCTGTGCTCGGCCTACAAGTTCTACGGGACGCACGTGGGCATCCTGTACTGCCGCCCCGGGCTGCTGGAAGCGCTCCCGACCGACAAGGTGGAGCCGCAGAAGGACGAGGCTCCGTACCGGATCGAGACCGGCACCCTGAACCACGCCGCCCTCGCCGGCCTGACCGCGGCCATCGAGTACCTGGCGTCCTGGGGCACCGGTGACGACCTCCGCGGCCGGCTGGTCTCCGCCATGGAGGGCGTCGCCGCCTACGAGCACGGCCTGGCCCGCGACTACCACGACCGGGTGCGGCGCATTCCCGGGGTCCGGGTCCACGGTCCCGGGTTCGAATCGCCCCGCCGGGCGCCCACGGTGTCGATCGCCCCGGCGGAGTCGGCGGGGTGGACGCCGCGGGAGATGGCCGAGCACCTGGCCGAACGGGGGATCTTCGTCTGGGACGGCGACTTCTACGCCGTGCGGGCCATCGAGGTCCTGGGGCTGGCGGAGCGCGGTGGCCTGCTGCGCACCGGCATGTCCATGTACAACACGGCCGAGGAGGTCGACCGCCTGGTCGAGGGGATCGACGAGCTCGCCCGGGATCGGGCATGACCGGCGGCCTGACCGGCCCGGTCGGTCCGATCGACCCGATCGACCCGGAGGGCGCGAGCCCGTTCCCCGACGCCCCGTCTCCGCGGCCCCTGCGGCTCCTGCTCTCCGGCTTCGGCCGGGTGGGGCGGACGCTGGCGCAGATCCTGGTGGAGCGCCCCGGCGCGTTCGGCGACCGGTTCCGGGTCGTCGGCATCACCACCGGCGCCAGCGGCTCCCTGGCGGACCCGGCCGGTCTCGATCTCGCCGCGGCCCTGGAGCGGCTGCGCAGCCGCGGGCGGTTCGCGGAGGGGGACCCGGGCTGGAGCGGGCTGGGCACGGCCGAGGCGGCCCGGACGCTCGGCTACGACGTGCTGGTGGAGCTGTCGCCCCTGTCGGTGGCCGGCCGGGGCGAGCCGGCCCTGGGGTACTGCCGCACGGCCCTCGACCGGGGCCGCCACGTGGTCAGCGCCAACAAGGGTCCGGTGGCCTGGGGGTACTCCGAGCTGTCGGCGCTGGCCGCGGCCCGCGGGGTCCGCTTCCGGTTCGAGTCCACGGTGATGGACGGCGCCCCGGTCTTCAACCTGGTGGAGCGCTGCCTGCCCGGGGCGACGGTCGAGCGCTTCGAAGGGGTGCTCAACTCGACCACCAACGTGATCCTCTCGGAGCTGGAGCGGGGCCTCGGCTTCGACGCCGCGCTGGAGCGGGCGCGGCAGGCCGGCGTGGTGGAGGCGAATCCCGAGGACGACCTGGCCGGCTGGGACGCGGCGGTCAAGGCCGCCTGCCTGGCGCGGGTGCTCCTGGGGGCGGAGATCCCGCCGGAGGAGGTCGAGCGGACCGACATCCGGGACGTGGACCCGGCCCGCCCGGCCGGCGCCCGGGAGCGGGGGACGCGGCTCAAGCTGGTGGCCGAAGGGGAGCGGACGCGGGGCCCGGGCGGGCCCCGCGTCCGGGTTCGCCTCCGCGAGCTGCCGCTGGAGGACCCCCTGGCCCAGGTGGCCGGCACCAGCTCGGCGCTCCGGTTGGTGACCGACCTCCCGGGTCGGCTGGTGGTGGTGGAGGAGGGGCCGGACCTGCGGACGACCGCCTACGGCGTCCTGGCCGACCTGGCGAGCCTGACCGGTTGAGCGCTACTCCAGGACCGCCACCTCCACCACCAGGATCAACCCGCCCCGCGCCGACGCCGACGCCGCCTTGCCCACCACCGCCTTCTGGCCCGTGCGGACCTCCAGGTCGGTGATCAGGCGCGTGGCGTCTCCACGGCTCTCGGCGTCCTCCCCGGCGGCCTCCGGGTCGGGCTGCGTGGTGGTGTGGAAGCTGAACCCCTCCAGCCGGACCGAGGTCCGCTCGCCGTGGATCACCTCGGCCCGGTTGAAGCCGAGGCGGTAGGGCATCACCCCGCGCTCACCCGACGCCGGGAGCGAGCCGGTGACCTGGCCCCCGCCGCCGTCGAGCGCCCGCAGCGCCAGCGAATCGATCAGCTCCACGCCCCGGAAGCCGAAGACCTCCCGGAGCTGGTCCGCGACCTCCGCCAGGGCCGGTGGAACGCCCCCGTCGAGGGGCTCCACCTTGGAGGCGTCGAGGACGTAGGCGGTCACCTGGATGCTCGGCGTCGGCTCCGGCGGCCGGTCGAGCTGGACCGCGGCGGCGCGGGCCGCGTCCACGGCGTCCCGAGGCCCCCGGATGGTGACCAGGCCCAGGTCCCGGTTGGGGGTGGCGATCACGCCGAAGACGCGGATCACCTCGGCCACGTCGCCGGGGTCGGTGTGCTCGATCTCCACGATCGCCTGACCCTCGGGCGGGGGTCCCTCCCGCTCCTGGGCGTCCACGGCGCGGGCCGCCGCCAGGGCGAGGGTCACGGTGAAGAGGATGGTCAGGACGGTGCGCGTCGGTTCATACGGTCGCTTCATCGGTCGACTCCTTCGGCTCGTCGGTGAGCCAGTAGAAAACGATGTCCGGGTCGTCGGACACGATGCGGATGGTGATCGGTGCGTCCGTCGCGGATGGGTCGGTCCGCGCGGGTCTCATCCCGGGCGGCTCGGGCGGCCCGGGCGGCCCGGGGGCTCGCTCCGGGGTCCCGGTCGTCGCGAGCCGGTCCGGCTCGCGTGTTGCGCCCGGATCGGGGGGCGGATCGGGGGTCGAAGCCGGCGCCGGGGGCGGCCCCGCCGCGGGACGATCCGCGGGTCGGGGTCTCCCGCCGGGGGCCTCTCGGGACGAACCCGCGGGAGCCCGGTCCCGGGCGACGCGGGGAGCGTCGGCGGTTCCGGCGTCGCGCTCGTGGAGGCCGGTCCAGAGCTCCAGGCCGACGGCGGCGGCGACGATCGCCGCGGCCAGCGCCAGCCAGACCCGTCTGCGGGACCGGTCGTCCGCCCCGGCCCCGTGCCGGAGCTCCTCCCGGAGCCCTTCTCGGATCCGGACCAGGGCCTCCGGGGGCGGTTCCTCGGTGGCCAGGGACGCCAGGGCCCGGCGGTCGTCCCGCAGGGCCGCGGCCAGCTCCCGGCACCCGGCGCAGGTCTTCAGGTGCTCCTCGACGGCCGTCCGTTCGGAGTCCGTCAGCTCGCCTCCGACGAGCAGGGCGATCTCCTCGTGCCGTGCGCGACAGCTCATGATTCCTCCTCCCGCCGTGGGTTCGCCGGTCCCCGGCGCAACGCGGCGAGGCGTTCGCGCAGGGCGAGCCGGGCGCGGCAGACGTGGGAGCGGACGGAGGTCTCCGAGGAGCTCAGGGCCTCGGCCACCTCGCGCGTGGAGAGCCCGTGGAGCTCGCGGAGCACCAGCGCCGCCCGCTGCTTGAACGGGAGCTCGTTCAGGGCGGCGGCGGCCAGTCGCCGGACCTCGGCGAGGTCGGCGTCGG
>JASFUJ010000351.1:0-4808 GCA_050050355.1 Acidobacteriota bacterium | reverse complement strand
ACGGAGGAGAGGTCGACACCTTCTGCCGCGGTCCGGTGGGGATCGCGATCCGGCACCGGGGTGGGGCCGGCTCCCGCGACCGGCATGGGCCGCTGGCCGACTCCGGAACCGGAACGGTGGTGGCGGTGGCGGGGAGGTTTCGCCCGGTGGGCGATCACCCGGACCCGTCGGTGGGCCCGCCCGATCCACCGGAGCTCGGCTGCGCCGCCCTGGCGCTGGCCCGCGTGGGAGACCCGAGCCCGGCCCGGGAGCGGGACTTCCTCGCCGGCCTGTCCGGCTCGTTCGCCCTCGTGGTGGCGGACCCCGCCGGCGGCTCGGTCCGCATCGCGCGGGACCACCTGGGCAGCCACAAGGTCTACTACTTCCTCGACGACCGGCGCCTGGTCGCGGCCAGCGAGGCGTCGGCCATCCTCCTCCACGGTTCCGTCTCCGACGAGCTGGACGAGGCCTCGGCCGCCCGCTTTCTCGGCTTCCGCTTCGGGCAGACCGAGCGCAGCTTCTTCCGGCGGATCCGGGAGCTCCCTCCGGCCCATCGGCTCCACGCGACGTCGGAGCGGGTGGACATCGAACAGTACTGGCGCTTCCGCCGGCTCCCGTCCGCCGGCGGGCGTCCCCCCGGGGATGTCACGGCCGAGTTCCTGGACCGCCTCGGCCGCTCCGTGGCGGGCGAGGCGGCGGGGCTCGCGCCGGAGCGGGTGGCGCTCTCCTTGAGCGGCGGCCTGGACTCGACGGCGGTCGCCGCCCTCGCCCCGCGGGGGATCCGCGCCCTCTCCTGGACCTTCGACGACACGCCGGACGCGGACGAGCAGCCGCACGTCGAAGCCGTCTCCCGTCACCTGGACCTGCCGGTCCACCGGGTGGCCGGGGACGGGCTCCATCCCCTGTGCGAGGACTTCGCCGCACGGTTCGTGCACGAGAGCTCTCCCTACCTCAACCCCTTCGCGGCGCTCAAGCACCGGCTCTACGAAGCCGCCCGGGCGCTCGGATGCGAGCGCGTCCTGGTGGGGGACGGAGGGGACTCCCTGTACGCGGCGCGCGAGTACTGGCTGCGGGACGCCCTCGCCAGCGGCAGGCCGGAGGCGTTGCGAAGCCTGGCCGGCACGATCCGCCGTGCCGCGCGGGGCGACCGGTTCGCGCGCCTGGCCCTGGTCCGCGTGCTGCCGGTCCGCGGCCTGCGGACCGCACTCCGCCGAGATCCGTCGCCCTGGTTGACCGCCACGGCCCGCGCGGCGCTGCCGCAGCAGGCGAGCTCGCCGATCCTCCCACCGGGCCGGCGCCGCGCGCGGTACGATCTCGCCGCCGGCGCAAGACACACGGAGATCGAGAGCGAGGAGCGGCGACTGTTCGCCCGGTGCGGGGTGGAGCGCGGCAATCCGTTCTGGTCCTGGCCGCTGCTCGAGACGGCGCTCCGGCTCCCGGCCACCTGGTACCACCGGGACGGACGGTCCAAGATCCTGACGCGAGAGGCTCTTCGGGGACGGTTGCCGGCGCGGATCCTGGACGGCGAACGGCGAGGGTCGCTCGAGAGCTTCTTTCTCCGCGGCATCGAGCAACGCAGGGACGATCTGCGGGAGACCGTGTTCCGCCGGCCGCTGTCCGACTGGCCGCGCTACGTCCGGAGCGAGTGGCTCGAGCCCTACCTCGCGGCGACCCGGTCGATCGCCTTCGGCCACACGATCCTCTGGCGCGTGATCAGCTATGAGCTCTGGACCAGGCGGCTGGCGGGCCGGCTCTGAGGCCGGCTCCGAGGGAATGGGATGAATCGCGACCGGGAAGGGCACGACGCGTTCGAGGACCTGTCCGGATCGGTCTACGGGGTCCACCTGCGTGGGCGGCTTCCCGGAGGCTTCCAGGCGTACCTCGCGACCGGCGAGGGACCGTCGGCCGGGAACCCCGACCGTCTCGACGTGAGCTACCGGCACGTCGACGCCCTGCCCGAGGTCGATGCGATCTGGTCCTCCGAGACCGAGGGACCGGATCGCGTCGCGCACCTCTCCCTGTTCGGGCTCCCGCGAGGCTTCGGGCTCAGCGTCTCCGGGGCGGGGCGGGGCCGGTTCCACTGCTCCCGCCGGGCGATCCGGATCGAATGGTCGACGCCGGAGGCGGACGCGCCCCACGCCTTCTTCTCGTACGCACTGCCCCTCTGGCTGGAGACCGAGGGCGTCCCGGTGCTCCACGGAAGCGCCGTGTCCCTCGGGGAGGGCGCGGTCGCGTTTCTCGGGCGCAGCGGGATGGGGAAATCGGTTCTCTGCGCCGAGCTGGTCCGGGCGGGGTGCGGCTTTCTCGCCGACGACGGGGTGGCCTTGCGCCGGAACCCGCGAGGCGACTGGCTCTGCGCCCCCGGGCCGCCGCTCCTCAGACTCTGGCCGAGCGGCCTCGAGAGCCGCCTCGGGATCGACCCCGCGACGCTTCCGAAAGTCCAGAGCATCGTGGAGAAGAGGCGGCTCCACCTGGACGGCGAGTCCCCGCCGCCGGCCGCCGGCCGCCCTCTGGCGGCCGTCTACCTGCTCCGCCGCCGACCGGAGACCGGGGGCCCGGTGAGCGTCGCGGAGTGCAGCCCGCGCGATGCGCTGGCCCGATTGATCGAGCACGGCGTCGCAGCCGGACCCGCCGCGGCCCTCGGATGGTCCGAACGCCGGCTCCGCCTGCTCGCGGACGTGGTCGAACGGGTCCCGGTGCGAGAGCTCCGGTATTCGGGCGGCGGCGACTCGGCGGCGCGGATCCGGGAAGCGATCGTCCGGGAGGCCTGAGGCCCCCGGACTCCACCGCCGCCGTCACCGTCTGGCAACCCGATCGAAAACCGGCGACAATCGGGCAGCCGGACCCCGTGGCAGGGGAACGGTGGAGCTGACTGTGCATCGACTCGAAATCCATACGTTCGGCGGCTTCGAGGTCCGGCGGGACGGCCGGCGCCTCGACGAGCTCGAGTCGCGCAAGGTCGAAGCGCTCGGCGCCTATCTCCTCGCCAACCGGGGCCGCTCCTTCCGCCGGGCCCACCTGGCCGCTCTCCTGTGGCCCGACCGGCCGAAGTCGTCCGGCCGCCACAACCTCCGCCAGGCTCTCTACAACCTGCGCTCGACCCTGGAACACGGCGGTCGGGAACGCTTCGTGGTGGACACGCGGAGCGTTCGCTTCGAGCCTCTCCCGGACGACTGGATCGACCTGGACCCGTTCGAACGGATCCTCCTGCCCGACGCGGCGGGGGCACCCGCCGACCCCCGCGAGCTGGCGGCGGCCGTGCGACTCTACCGGGGCGAGCTCCTGGCGCGGCTGACCGTGCCGAGCCCGGAGCTCGAGGAGTGGCTCCTCGGCGAGCGGGAGCGCTACCGGGAGGCGGTGCTCGGTGCCCTGCGCAACCTGGTGGACCACGCCCTCTCCACCGGCGACCACGAGCTCGGGATCCGTTACGCCCGACGGCTGGTGCGCATCGATTCGCTCTCGGAGGAAGCGCACCGCCAGCTCGTCCGGCTCTACGCCCTCTCCGGACGCCGGGGCCGGGCTCTCGCCCAGTACGAGGAGCTCGCCGCGCTGCTGAAACGGCAACTGGGGGTCGAGCCCCTGGAGGAGACCACCGCCCTCTACCGCTCGATCCTCGACGGCGAGAGCCCGGCGATCGACCTGCCGGCGCCGGTGGAGCCCACCGGACCGGTCCTGCCGATGGTGGGGAGGGTCGACGCGCTGAAGCTCCTGGAGGGGTGCTGGCAGGAGGTGCTCGGGGGCCGGGGGAGACTCACGCTGGTGGAAGGCGCCGAGGGAGTGGGCAAGACCCGGCTGCTCAAGACCTTCCTGCACCGGGCGGTGGCGGATTCGGGAGCGACGGTGCTCCAGGGCGCCTGGTTCGAGCTCGAGCCGCCGATCCCGTACCGGGGACTGGGCGAGGCCCTGACCGGGCTCCTGGATCACGAGCTCGACGCGGTGGAGCGGATGCTGGACGAGACGTCGCCGGACGACCTGGCCCGGCTGGCCCTGCTCGCTCCGCGGCTCCACCAGGAGGAGATGGGACCGCACGCTCCGGTTCCCAGGTCCGCGGCGCGGCCGGTGAGCCGCGAGACGCTGGCCGGAAGCCTGGCCCGTGCGCTCGCCCTGATCGCCCGGCAGGAGCCCGCCGAGTCGGCACCGTCCATCCTGTTCCTCGAAGATCTCCACTGGGCCGACCGTTCCAGCCTGGACCTGCTGGTCGCGCTGGCGCCCAGGATCACGGAGCATCCGGTCTGGATCCTCGCGACCGCCCGGTCTGGCACGCCCGCCGCGCGACGTCTCCGCGATCCGCCGCGGGGCGAGGCCCTCGGTCTCGACCCGCTCACCGGCGACGACCTCCAGGAGATGGCCGAGCACCTGGTGGGACCGATCGAGGCCGGGGACCTGGCCGCGTCGCTGGAGGCCCCCACCGGAGGCAACGCCCTGGTGGCGAGCACCCTGGTCAACCTGCTGTGGGACCTGGAGGCTCTCGTTCCCGCCGAGGCCGGCGGCTGGCACCTGACCGTCCCATCCCCGGAGCTGGAAGCCCTGATCGCCCGCTGCGGCGACGGCACCGACGAGATCGTCTCGAGCCGCCTCGACCGCCTGCCGCCGAGCGCGCGGCGACTGCTGAGCCTGGCGGCGGTGGCCGGCCCCCGCTTCGAGCCCGCCCTGCTCGGCGAGATCGAGGGGGAGGAGGAGACGGTGATCGAAGCCTCGCTCCACACCCTCCTCGAGCGCTGGCTGGTACGGCTCTCCCTCGGCTACTGGGCGGACAGCCGCCGGGACCGGGACATGGTGATGTGGGCGGGAGGGGCGCGCCGCGGCACCTTCGAGTTCGCCCACGGCGC
>JASFUJ010000350.1:0-4820 GCA_050050355.1 Acidobacteriota bacterium | reverse complement strand
CAGCAGCACGCGATCGAGGCCATGGGCACGCTGCCGAGCCCGGGCTGGCAGGACGTGCGGGCCAACCAGACCCCGATGAAGCCGTGGGGCGCCCCCGGCGTGGCGCTCCTCGACTATGACCAGGACGGTGACCTGGACATCTACGTGCCCAACGGTCCCGGCGCGCCCAACAGCCTCTACTCGAACCAGCTCGTGGAGACCGGCTCCGTCACCTTCGTGGACGTGGCCGCCGCGGCCGGCGCCGAGCTCACCGACCAGGAGAGCACCGGCGTGTGCTACGGCGACCTGGACAACGACGGCGACGACGACCTGTACGTGACCGGCACCGGCGAGCCCAACCGGATGCTCGAGAGCCAGCTCGCCGACACCGGCCAGGCCACCTACGTGGACATCACTTCCACCTCCGGCGCCGGCGGTGGCAACCGCCACTCCGGAACCTGCTCGATGGGTGACTTCAACGGCGACGGCCTGCTGGACCTGTTCGTGGGCAACACCTACGACGGATGGGCCAGCCACCGCCGCCCGACGTTCATCGACGAGACCTGCCCCTGCCTGGAGCACAACCAGCTCTTCACCAACCTGGGCGGCAACACCTTCCGGGACGACAGCGCCGTCTCCGGCGTCGAGAACCTGGACAGCCTGCCCGGCGGCGCCTTCACCTGGGTGACCGCGGCGGTGGACGTGGACCAGGACGGTGACGTGGACCTGATGACCGCCGACACCCAGGGCCCGATCGCCGGTCCGGACTCGGACGGCCGGGGCTACAACCGGATCTTCGAGAACGACGGCACCGGCTACTTCGACGACATCACCGACGAGATCGGCCTCGACAAGCCCGGCACCTGGATGGGCAGCGCCTGGGGCGACTTCGACTGCAACGGTGAGCTGGACTTCTTCAGCACCAACGTCGGCGACTACGTCCCGGCCACGGTGGGCGTCGCTCCGTCCCAGTGGTTCCTGCAGAACCCGGACGGCACCTGGAACGACCCCAACGGCGGCGACCTGACGAGCGCCTTCGGCTGGGGCGCCCTGGCGAGCGACTACGACAACGACGGCGACACCGACATCTACTACCACGGCGGGTTCGACGTGATGACCGTGATCCTCGGCGAGAACCCGGGCATCCTGCTCCAGAACCAGGGCTGCACCGCCGACTTCGACTACGACTTCCCGGCCATCACCCGGGACCACCGGCCGCGCCTGGTGGAGGGCGTCGCCGCGGGCGACCTGAACAACGACGGCTTCGATGACTTCGTGTCCGTGGCCGGCATGCGGGTCGTCCCCGGGTTCTTCTGGCTCCCCTGGTCGGGCATCCTGGCGCCGCCGTTCGGCTCGGACCTCGATCCGCTCACCCGCTTCGAGGGTGTCTGGATCGGTGGGGGTGGCGTGGTCACCTTCCTCAACCCGACGATCATCCCCGGTGACCTGTCCGTCGAGATCAACAGCGGCGGCAACGGCAACGGCTCGGTGGAGCTCGACTTCCTCGGCGGCGTCGACCTGGCGACGGGGGCGACGGTCAACCGCAGCGGCATCGGCGCGGTGGCCCGGTTCACGCCCGACGGCGGCCAGACCTCGATCCGGCCGGTCCTCGCCGGGGCCAACTTCAACTCCCAGGACGAGCTGACCCGGCGCTTCGGCCTCGGGACGGCCTCCTCCGGAGACCTGGAGGTGCTGTGGCCGGGCGGCGTCAAGAACCGCCTGTACGACGTGCAGGCCGGCGAGACGCTTCTGGTGCCCGAGATCCCCTGCAGCTACGACGGTGCCTGGGGCAACTTCGGCCAGTACAACTCCTGCGTCATGCAGGCCCTCAACAGCTACAAGGACGCCGGCCTGATCTCCGACGCCGAGCGCAACCGTCTGCGCGACAGCGCCGTGCGCGCCTTCAACGAGGCGCACTGACGGCGTCCCGAGAGGTTTCCCGACCGGTGAACGCCGGTCCATTCCATTCGGCCCGCCTGCGCCACCCGCTCCGGTTCGATCCGGCGGGAGGGGCGGGCGGGCCGCTCTTTTTCGGACCCTTCGATGACTGAACGAACGACCCCGACCATCGCCCTGCTGGGCGGCGACGGCATCGGCCCGGAGGTGGTCGAAGCCACCGCCACGGTGCTCGCCGCCCTGCTGCCGGACGCGCGCTTCCTGCACCCGCCCCACGGCCAGCCGGCCCTCGACCGGCACGGCGACGCCCTGCCCGAGGAGAGCCGGCAGGCCTGCCGGGACGCGGACGCCGTCCTGTTCGGCGCCACCGCGGGTCCCAGCCACCCGGTGCTCCGCTTCCTGCGCTGGGGGCTCGACACCTACGCCAACCTGCGCCCGGCGCGAACCCTGCCCGGGCTCCCGTCGCCGCTGGCCTCGGACGCCCCCATCGACCTGCTGGTGGTGCGCGAGAACCTGGAGGGGGAGTACCCCGGCCGCGAGGGGGAGGTGGCCGAGTTCCGCGAGCGCTGGCCCGGGTTCCGGGACAACATCGGCCGGGAGCTTCCCGCGGAGGGCCTGTTCACCCTCCGGCTGACCACCGAGGAGGGGAGCCGCCGCGTGGCGCGTGCCGCCGCCCGCCAGGCGCTCGCGCGCACGGGCCGCGTGGCCGTGGTCACCAAGGCCAACATCCTGCGCAAGACCGACGGGCTCTTCCGCCGTCTCGCCGAAGAGGAGCTCGACGCGGCCGGCGTCGAGCACCGCCACCTCTACGTGGACGACGCCTGCCGCCGGCTGGTGGCCGAGCCCTGGGACTTCGACGTGATCCTGGCCCCGAACCTGTTCGGGGACATCCTCTCCGACGTGGCGGCGGAGCTCACCGGCGGGATGGGCATGGCCCCCTCCGGCTGCATCGGCGATCGGGGCGCCTACTTCGAATCGGTCCACGGCGCCGCGCCCGACATCGCCGGCCGGGGCGTCGCCAACCCCCTGGCGACGGTGCTCTCGGCCCAGATGATGCTCGAGCACCTGGGCCGCGACACCGAGGCCCGGGCCCTCGGAGGCGCCGTGGAGCGCCTCCTGACCGACCGCCGGGTCCTCACCCCCGACCTGGGCGGCACCGCCGGCACCGGCGACGTCACCCGGGCCCTCATCGAGCTGCTGGACTGACAGCCGTTGGACCGAACCGGAGGTACCCCGTGAAACTCGATTCCCCACCGTACGACCCGACCCGCTCCACCGCCAACGTCCTCACCGGAGCGTTCGAAGACGGGATCTCCCAGCCCATCGAAGTCCTGGACACCACCCTGCGCGAGGGCGAGCAGCCCCCGGGCGTGGTCTTCAGCCCGGACCGCAAGCTGGAGATCGCCCGGGCCCTGGACGACTTCGGCATCCACTGGGTGAGCGTGGGCTTCCCCGCGGTCTCGGAGGAAGAGCGGGAGACCGCCCGCCGCATTGTCGAGGGTGGCTTCTCGTTCAAGACCGCGGCGCTCTGCCGGCTGCTGCCGTCGGACGTGGACGCCACGGTCGACGTGGGCGTCGACCTGGTGTCGCTGTTCCTGGGCGGCTCGGACAGCCATCTCCACGACAAGCTGCGGATGGACGAGGCCCGGGCCCTCGGGAAAGTGGAGGCCGCGGTCTCGCGCTCCCGCGAGCACGGGGCGCTCACCGCCTTCGGCGTCGAGGACTTCAGCCGGACGCCGCTCCCGCGGCTCCTGCGCCTGCTCCAGACCGCCGTCGACGCCGGGGCCGACCAGCTCACCCTGCCGGACACCCTCGGCGTCCTGACCCCGACCAGCACGCGGCGGATCGTCCGCATGCTCGTGGCGCTCTTCCCCGAGACCCCGCTGGTGCTCCACTTCCACAACGACCTGGGCCTGGCCCTGGCCAACACGCTGGCCGGCCTGGAGGCGGGCGCGGGGATCGTCCACGTGACCGTCAACGGCGTCGGCGAGCGCTCCGGCAACACCTGCCTGGAGGAGCTGGCGGTGGCGCTGCGGGTCAAGTACGGCCGCGACCTGGGCTTCCGCCTGGACGCGCTCGAGGAGCTCTCGCGGCTGGTCCACGAGGCCTCCGGCACCGAGCCGCCGGCCCACAAGCCGGTGACCGGCCGCTGGTGCTTCACCCACGAGGCCGGGATCCACGTGGCCGGCGTGCTCGCCAACCCGGAGTGCTACCAGCCCTACCCGCCGTCCCTGGTCGGCCGGCACCACGAGATCGTCTTCGGCAAGCACTCCGGCGGCAAAGGGGTGGAGCACCTGGCCGCGGCCCACGGCCTGGATCTGCCGGAGGAGGTCCGGACCGAGGTGCTCCGGCGGATCAAGCAGGAGGCGGAGAGCCGCCCCGGGACCGTCGACGAGGAGAGGATCCTCGCGTGGATCCGGGAGGCGAGCCAGGTGGCCCCGGCCTGATCCGACAGCCGGCGGATCGCGAGCCTCCGCGCGGTTCGACGGCGGCTGGGTGGATGGCGGCTGGGTGGATGGCTCCGCCGGAGGGTTCGCCGGGAGGGCACGCGGGGAGCTCTCCCTCGGCGGCTGGACTGCGACCGGCGAGGGACTCCCCGCGCCCCTCCGCAGATCACTGCCCGTTGCCGTCCCCAACCAGCGCACCCCGTCCGCTCCGCCCCCACACCACACCGGATCTACCCTGTAGCGGCCGGACCTGTGCCGGCCGAGGCGGCGACCTCCCGAGCCGGCTTGGGGCGAGGCTCGCGGAAACCCCCCAACTGGCCCTGTCGAATCAAGAATTTTCGAGGAGGGGGTGGAAATCGGCCGGCTACCTCAAGAGGGATTGCGACTTCTTGTCGTAGATGTAGAACGCGACGGCCGCCATGGCGGAAATCGGCCGGCTGAAGCCGGCCGCTTAGAGCCGGGTGGTCACCAACAAACCCCCAACCCAAGCGGCCCGCG
>JASFUJ010000349.1:0-4821 GCA_050050355.1 Acidobacteriota bacterium | reverse complement strand
AAAGAGCCGCGGGTCCAGCAGGTCCGGGAGCGGGGCGACGTCTACCAGTTCACGGTCGACGTCCCGTACTCGCTGACGCCCGACGAGCCGGAGGCCGAGACCGAAGAGGACGTGGCCGCCTGAGGCGCCGGCGGTAGACGGGAGGAGCGACGTGGCAATCGAAACCGGACTGGAGGGCAAGCCTTGGTATTACGGGCTGATCGTCGGCGTGCTCGTGGCCGTCGGGCTCTTCTGGGGGGCCCACTATCTGTTCTTCGGTCCGATGAAGAATGAGATCCAGAGCCTCCAGGGCCGGCTCGACGATCTTCAGACCAAGATCCAGGAAGGGCGGTCGGCGCAGGCGCGGCTGCCCCAGTTCCGCGAGCAGGTGCGCCGCCTCGAGCTCGAGCTCGACAAGCTCCTGCGCATCCTGCCGGCAAGGCTCAACACCCAGGAGATCCTGCGCAACGTGAGGACGCTGGCGGAGCAGGGCGACTTCGACCTGAAGGAGTTCGAGCCGGGCGCCCTCGTGGACCAGGACTTCTACCAGGAGTGGCCGATCCGGATCCGCATGGAGGGGCAGTACCACAACCTGGCGGTGTTCTTCGACAAGATCCGCCGCTATCCCCGGATCTTCAACATCGAGAACCTGGAGATTTCCAACCGGCGCGAGCAGGGCACTGCCCACACGCTGACGGGCAGCTTCACCGCGAAGACCTTCGTCTACTCCGGCTCGCCGCCGGGCGCCGTGCCGGCGGGCGGGGAGGGGAGCCCATGACGGTCCCGGCGCGCCGGTCTCGTGCACTGTTGCTCGGTGTGGCCGCTCTGCTGCTGCTCGTCCTGGTCCCGGGCGTCCGGCCGGCGGCGCGGGCTCAGCAGGAGCCGGAGGCGACCGCCGGGTCCCAGGCCGGGACGGACCCCGAGGGGGCAGCGGCCGCGGAAGAGGACGACGAGGCGACCGAGGAAGGGGAGGAAGGGCTGGAAGGCATCGATGAGCTCCTCGAAGGGGAGGAGGAGATCCTCGCCGGCGAGGGCTACAGCTACGACCCCGGGACGCGCCGGGACCCCTTCAAGTCCCTGCTCGCCGCCACAGAGCTCCCGGAGTACCGCGGGCCGCGGCCGGAGGGGATCCCCGGCCTGTTGATCGACGAGGTCATCCTGACCGGGATCTTCAAGACGGAGACGGGCTTCACGGCGCAGGTGCAGTCCGCCGAGAACGAGAAGAGCTACCTGTTGAGGCAGGGGGATCAGCTCTACGACGGCGACGTGGTCCGGATCACCGACAACCAGGTGATCTTCAAGCAGATCGTGCAAGATCCGACGGCTCTGAAGCCGTTCCGTGAAGTGGTGAAAACTCTGAATCCCGAGCGAGGATGAGGGTGAGTGAGGCTCGAAGAGGTGGCGTGCAGATCGCCGCCGGAACGGATGAGGTGAGCGCCATGGGAGATGTCGAGATCACAGGTGCGCCAAGCAGAGAGCGCCGTGGAGACCGTCGCGGAGGCGATCGTCGGGACGCGCTGGGCCTCGGGATCCGATCCCAGGGCTGGACGGTGTTCGTCATCGGCCTGGTCCTGGCCTCGGCGCTGGTCGTCGCCGGCTGCCGTTCCGGTGGCCCGGACCGGCCCGCGACCGGTGCGGCTCCGCAAGAGGCGGCCATGGAGGGCGGCGAGGACGCCGCGATGGCCGAGCCGTCGGAAGAGCCGTCGCCGGCCCCGGCCCCTGCGATGGTGAGCGCGATCGAGGTCCGGGAGGGGGCGCCGGGCTCCCTCGTGGAGCTGACCTCCGACGAGCCCCTGGTCTGGACCAGCTTCCGGGACGCTGACGGCAACGTGGTCGTCGAGCTGCCCAACACCGTCGCGCCGGACCTCGGAGCCGTGGAGACCGAAAGCGACGTGATCTCGTCGCTCCGGGTCGAGGAGGACCTCTCCGGTGCCCGACCGCTGACCCGGCTGGTCGCCGTCACCCGGGGGGAGACCGAGCACAGCGTCCGGGCCGACGGGACGCTCCTGACCCTCGAGATCGTACCGATGGACCAGGAGCCCGAGCCGAGCCTCGCCTTCGAGCCCATCGCCGAAGAGGAGGCCCCGATGGAGGCGCCGGACGAGGAGCCGGCGCCGGTCATGGAGCCGGCGCCCTCGACTCCGCCCGCTCCGACGAGCCGGGAGGGCCGGCGGGCGCCCGCGCTCGGCACTCCGGAGCAGCCGGTGGAGGGCCCGGAGCCCACCGGCGTCCCCGCCACCCGCCTCCGAGCGGTCCACGTCGACCGCACCGACGACCTGACCGTGGTCGAGATCACCGGGGACGGCGAGTTCACCTACTCCACCTTCCGGCTCGGCGAGCCCGAGCGCTTCGTGATCGACCTGGAAGGCGTGGTGAACCAGGCGGACCGGGCCGCGATCCCGGTCGGCTCCCCGTCGGTCGAGCGCGTCCGCGTCGGCCAGTTCCGGCCCTTCCCGGAGCCGGTCTCGCGGGTGGTCTTCGACCTGAACGACGAGCCCCGGCCGCACGTGGAGCGGACGCCCGAGTCCCTGATCGTCCGCTTCGGTGCGGCGGGGGGAGCGGCCGAGCCGGCCGAGACGATGGCCGAGGAGCGCCCGGCGCCCGAGCCCGCCCCGTCCCTGGCCGCGTCGCCGGCCGAATCCCGGATGGCCCGGGAGCCGATGACGGACGAGCCGATGGCGGCGGAGCCCATGATGGACGAGGCCGAGCCCGAAGAGGTCATGGCGCCGCCGGCCGCGACGCCGGAACCGGGGGAGCAGGCGGAGCCGGCCGGGGCGATGGCCGAAGAGATGGCCGAGCCGGACCGGCCCATCGAGATCGAGACGCCGTCGTCGGTCCCGAGCGACGCCGCGGTGTTCGGTGCGGAAGAGGTCCGGCTCGACGCCCAGCCGGAGCCGGAGGGCGAGGACGGCGAGGGACCCGTGTTCGGAGCCCGGACCGTGAGCGGCGAGCGCGAGTACTTCGGCGAGCCCATCGACATGACCCTCAAGGACGCGGACGTGGTGGAGACGCTGCGCTCGTTCGCCAGGATCAGCGGCCTCAACATCGTGATCCAGCCGGACGTCTCCGGGCGGGTCACGGTCGAGCTCCACAACGTGCCGTGGGACCAGGCCCTGGAGCAGATCCTGAAGATCAACGGCCTGGGCTACGAGGTCGAGGGCAACATCATGCGCATCGCCCGGCTCGAGACGCTGAGCGCCGAGGCGCAACAGCAGCAGCAGCTCGAGCGGGCCAAGGCCCTCTCCCGGCCGCTTCAGACCATCATGAAGCGCCTCTCCTACACCAACGCCCGGAACGTCGCGCGGGTCCTGGCCGGCGGCCGGGGCAGCACGATCCTGTCCCAGCGTGCCAGCGTGATCGTCGACGACCGCACCAACACGCTGATCATCTCCGAGCTGCCCGAGTACATGGACACGGTCCTCGCCATCATCGACAACCTGGACGAGCCGGAGCCGCAGGTGATGATCGAGGCGCGGATCATCGAGACCACGAAGCGGTTCAGCCGGACCCTGGGGGTCGCCTGGGGCTTCGACCTCACCGCGGGCCCCGCCACGGGCAACTCCACCGGCCTGCAGTTCCCGAACAATCTGGACGTGGGAGGGTCGGTCAATCTGCCCACCGGGGGTCAGAACGGCCTGTTGAACCTCCGCTTCGGCAACATCCTCAACACCTTCCAGCTCGACGCGGTGCTCAACGCCGCGGAGGAGGACGGGCTGGTCAACATCCTGTCCACGCCGAAGGTCGCCACCCTCAACAACCACCAGGCGACCATCCAGAGCGGCGTGCAGGTGCCGATCCAGACCGTGGCCAACAACACGGTGACGGTCCAGTTCGTGAACGCGACGCTCCGCCTCGAGGTCACGCCCCAGATCACCGCGGACGGAACCGTGGTGATGGACATCCGGATCCAGAAGCGGGAGGTCCAGACCGCCTTCCTGCTGCCGGGGGCGACCAACGCGCCGATCTCCACCAAGGAGGCCCAGACCCAGGTCCTGGTCCGCGACGGCGGGACCGCGGTCATCGGCGGAATCTACGAGGTCTCCACGGACCAGAGCGAGAACCGGGTGCCCGGGCTCGCCAACATCCCGATCCTCGGCCATCTGTTCCGGAACCGGGACCGGTCCGACGAGAACGAGGAGCTCCTGATCTTCATCACCCCGCGGGTGGTTCGCCTGTAAGTCAGCCTGGAGAAGACGGCATGAAACAGCTCACGTACGCGACACTGATGGTTTTGATCGCCGCCCTCGGGCTGGCCGGTTGTTCGGAGGACGCCGGCGACGTCGACGGTGGTGGGATCGAGCTCGTGATCTCCGACTTCGACGGGCTCCCGACCGTGGTCGGAATGGAGCAGGCGGCGGCCATCGACCTGGTCACGATCGGCGAGATCACGCTGCAGTCGATCGTCAAGGACCCGAGCCAGGGCTCCTCCGACCTGCAGACGGTGCGGCTCAGGAGGTACGAGGTGGTCTACACCCGGGCCGACGGGGGCGAGACGGTCCCCACGCCGCTGGTGGAAGGCCTGATCGGAACCGTGCCGGTCAACGGGGAGACCACGATCGACAACCTCCCGATCATGCGTTCCGAGCAGATCGAGAACCCGCCGCTCTCCAACCTCCTGCTCGTCAACGGCGGGTTCGACCGGGACACCGGCAACACCACGATCAGGTTGAACCTCAGGCTTCGGTTCTTCGGTGAGACCGTCGGCGGCCGCAACCTCGCGTCGCAGCCGCAAGACTTCACCGTGGAGTTCCGACCGTCACTCTAGGGGGCAGCACCATGTTCAGCACGAGACTTTCGAAGACCGGTTTCGGCGCCGTCCTGGGCGGCGGTGCTGTGCTCCTG
>JASFUJ010000348.1:0-4823 GCA_050050355.1 Acidobacteriota bacterium | reverse complement strand
CCGGCTCCGCGGGGAGCGGGAGCGGCAGCGCGGACGGCGCACCCCGGAGGGCCTCCGCCCAGTGCTCCAGGCCCTCGGTCAGCCCCCCGCTCTCCCGACGGCGACGGCGGGCCCGCACGAAGTCCCGGTACTGGGGTCCGGGCGGCGGCAGGGTGGCGTCCGACCCGACGTCCGACCGGGCCTCGGCGTCGTAGCAGCGCGCCAGATCCCGGAGGAACGGGACCGCGGAGCCGGCGTCCCAGACCAGGTGGTGGAAGCAGAGGAAGAGGGCCTGCTCGGCTCCGCCCGGAGCGTCCCGGCCACCCCGACCCCCCGGGCCGTCCAGGTCGACCAGGGCGGCATGGAACAGTCTGCCCGAGGCCGGGTCGAAGCGCCGCTCCGCCTCCCGGCGCAGCCGCTCCTCGAGCCGCTCCCGGGTCGCGCCGGCGCCGGCGCCGCGCAGGTCCTCGCGCTCCAGCTCCGGCGTCCAGGGGGCGCCGATCGCCTGGTGCAGCGCACCGGAGCGCTCGACGAACCGGGTGCGGAGGATCTCGTGGCGCCCGGTCACCCGCGCCAGGGCGCGGCGCAGGATCTCCGGATCGAGCCGGCCCCGGATCCGCCACACGGTGGGCACCGTGTAGACCGCGCCCCCGGGGTCGGCCCGCTCGGCGAGCCAGAGGCGCTGTTGGAAGCCGGACGCCGGCAGCAGCTCCTCGGTGCCCGCTCCGACGGCGGCCCCGCCGGGATCGCCGCCCTCGGGCCCCGCGCTCGCCCGCGCGGCGTCGATCCGGTCGGCCAGCTCCTGGAGGCGGGGGTGCTCGAACAGGTGGCGGAGCGGGAGCTCGACCCCGAAGCGCTCGGCGATCCGGGCGACCAGCCGCGCGCCGAGCACCGAGTGCCCCCCCAGCTCGAAGAACGAGTCGTCGGCCCCGGGGGAGGGCGCGTCCAGCAGCTCGCTCCACAGCTCCGCCAGGGCGCGCGCCGTCCCGGTGGCGGGGGGACGGCCCTCGGGCGCGTCCTCCAGCCGGCGTCCCAGGGAGCGGAGCGCGCGGGTGTCCAGCTTGCCGTTCACGGTCAGGGGGATCGTGCCCACGGCGCGGAACCCGGCCGGGATCATGTATTCGGGGAGGGTGCGCGCCAGGTGCGCCCGGAGCGCGGCGGCCGGCGGCGGCTCGGCCACCGGGTGGACGTAGGCGACCAGGGCCCGCTCCGGCTCGGTCTCGAGCAGGACGGCGGCCTCGGCCACCGCCGGGTGCTCCCGCAGGCGGGACTCGATCTCCCCCGGCTCGATCCGGTAGCCGCGGATCTTGACCTGGTCGTCGGCGCGGCCGAGGAACTCCAGGGTGCCGTCCGGCCGGTACCGGGCCAGGTCGCCGCTCCGGAAGAGGCGCCGGGCCCCGTCCAGGGTGGCCGCGCCGTCCGGAGCGGGCACGAACCGCGCCGCCTCCAGGGCGGGCCGGTCGAGGTAGCCGCGGGTCACCGCGGCACCGCCCACGTGGATCTCCCCCACCGCGCCCACCGGCGGGAGACGCCCGGTGCCGCGGACGTCGAGCAGCGAGACGGTGGTGGTCGGGATCGGCCGGCCGATGACGCTGGCGTCCGACGCCGTCTCCCCCGACGCCATGTCCGCCATCCCGAGCGGCTGCACCGTGGCGTGGACCGTGATCTCGGTGATGCCGTACATGTTGACCGGGCGCACCCACGGATGCCGGGCGTGCCACCGGGCGAGCGTCGACGGGTCGAGGGCCTCCCCGCCGAAGATCAGGTAGCGCAGCGACCGGAAGGTCCGGTCGTGCCCCTCCCCCTCTTCCTCGTCCCCATCCCCGGCGGCGCGCATCAGGGCGGCGAAGGCGCTCGGCGTCTGGTTGAGGACGCTCACCCGCTCCCGCGGGAGCAGGCGCCGGAAGCGCCCGGCGTCCCGGGCCACGTCCCGGTCGACGACCACCGCGCGCCCGCCCCGGGCCAGGCAGCAGAACAGCTCCCAGACCGAGAAGTCGAAGGCGTAGGAGTGGAACAGGGTCCAGACGTCGTCCGGCCCGATGGCGAACGGGAACCGGTCGTTGACGATCAGCCGGACCAGGTTCTCGTGGGTGACCAGGACGCCCTTGGGGCGGCCGGTGGTGCCCGAGGTGTAGATGCAGTAGGCGAGCCCCTCGGGGGGCGGGACCGGCAGGCCGGACCCGGACGGAGCCGGGCCGGGCCGGCGCAGGTCGGCCGAGGTCAGGACGGTGGCTGCGGTGGAGGCGGTGGAGGCCGCGGCGTCGGTCACCACGAACCGGGCGCCGGAGTCCTCCAACAGGAACCGGATCCGCTCGTCCGGCGAGTCCGGATCGACCGGGACGTACGACCCGCCCGCGAACAGCACCGCCAGGATCGCCTCCACCTGGGGGATGCCCCGCTCGAACCGCAGGGCGACCCGCTCTCCGGGCCGGAGACCCCGGGCCACGAGCCCCGCCGCAGCCTCCGCCGCGCGCCGGACCAGCGCGCCGTAGGTGACGACCGCCGGGCCGCCGACCGCAGCGGGCGACCCATCGTGCGTCAGGGCCACGGCGTCCGGCCGGGTCCGCGCCTGCTCCCGGAGCAGCTCCACCACCGTCGTCCGCGGGTAGGAGGCCGCCGTGTCGTTCCACTCCACCCGCTGGGCGTGGCGCTCCCAGGGCCGGAGCGGGTCGATCCGCGCCAGGGTGCGCGCCGGGTCCGCGGCCACCTGCTCCAGGACGCGCCCGTAGTGGTCGAGGAGGGTGCGCATCCGGGTGTGGTCGAACAGCAGCCGGTTGTAGAGCAGCCGCACGCTCCGGCCGCCGGCCGCGCGCCGCACGAAGAGGTGGAGGTCGTACTTGCCGTAGCCGGTGCCGAGCTCCACCGCCCGGGCACCGGCCACGGTCCGCGGCGAGTCGACGCACTGGAAGAGCACGTCGAACAGCGGCGTCCGGCTCATGTCCTTGTCCGGATCGATCCGCCGGACCACGTCGTCGAAGGGCGCCCGGCCGTGCCGGCGGAGCTCGGCCAGCTCGGCGGCGACCTCCCCCGCCAGGGCCCGGAAGGTCTCCCCCGGGGAGAGCCGGAGCGGCACCGGGAGGAGGTTCGCCACCGGCCCCACCAGGCGCTCCTCCGACCGGCCGCGCGCCGCGAACGGGGTGCCGATCGCCAGCTCGTCCTGCCCCGAGTAGAGCGCGAGCAGGACGGCGAAGCCGGCCAGCAGCACCGCCTCCTCCCCGGCGTCCGTCGCGCGGGCGAGGGGCTCCAGGCCGACTTCCGGTCCGAGCCGCAGCTCCACGGCCCCCTCCTCGTAGAGGTGCACCGCCGGCCGCGGCCGGCTCTGCGGCAGGTGGAGCGGCGCGATGCCGGCCCCCTGGCTGTGCTCGATCTTCCCGGCGAACCGCTCGGCGACCCGCTCCACGTCCCGGGCCAGGAGGTGGTGGTCCCGGTCCGACCACCACCGGCCGTAGCGGCTCCCCGCCGGGAGATCCGCCTCGGCCGGCGTCCGGTCCGGAGCGCCGAGGAGCGTCAGCAGCTCCTCCGCCACGACCTCGAGGGAGATCCGGTCGACCACCGCCAGGTGGCCCACCAGCGCCAGCCACGCGCCGCCGTCCGCTCCGGACCGGCCCGACCGGTCCGGCTGGACCGCCGCCCGGAACAGCGGGCCCCGGGCCAGGTCGAAGGGCTTCCTCAGCCACTCGTCGAGTCCGGGCGGAGGCTCCAGTCCGCCCGGGGCAGGCTCGGGATCCAGCCACGCGGCGCCGGTCCCGGACGGCGGGCCCACCGTCTGCGCCACCCCCCGGTCGGTCAGCGCGACGGTGGTCCGGAGCGCCTCGTGGCGGGCCTCCACCCGTTCGAGCGCCGCGTCCAGGCGCTCCGGGTCCGGCGCCTCCTCCAGCCGCAGCAGGAGCGGCAGGTTGTGGTAGAGCGGCGCATGGGGGTAGACCCCGCCGGACTCGAAGCGGTCGGTGAACTCCATGCGCTCCTGGTGGGGCGACGCCGGGTAGCGGGCCGTGTCGTCCCGGGTCCCGCGCCGGGCGGGCTCGTCCACCGCCTCCCGGGGTCGGGCGGCCTCGGAGCCGGCGGCCTCGTAGCAGGCGGCCAGGTCGCGCAGGAAGACGGCGGTCGAGCCCTCGTCCCACACCAGGTGGTGGATGCAGACGGCCAGGGCCTGCTCGCCGTCCCGCAGGTCGAAGAGGGCCACCGCCAGCAGGCGTCCGGACGCCGGGTCGAACCGTCGGTGGGACACCTCCCGCAGCCGGCTCCGGAGCCGCCGATCCCGCTCCGGGTCGTCGAGCCCGCGCAGGTCCTCCCACTCCACGTCCGGCTCCCAGGGCGGCTCCACCACCTGCCACAGGCGCCCGTCCCGCTGGACGAACCGGGTGCGCAGGATCTCGTGGCGCTCCACCAGCGCGGCGAGCGCCCGGGCGAGCCGGTCCGGCTCGAGCCGATCCGGCTCGGACCGACTCCGATCGGCCCGGCCCCGCAAGCGCCAGGCCATGGGCACGTTGTAGAGGGGACGGTCGGGCTCCAGCCGCTCCGCCAGCCAGATCCGCTCCTGGAAGCTGGAGGCCGGCACCAGCCGGTCGTCGGCCTCCGGCGCGGTCCGGACGGCGGCTGGCGCGGCGGACGGGGATGGGAACGGTCGGTGGTCCTTCATCGGGTGCTTCCTTCGGACTTCGCAAGGGTCGGGAGGGGGTCGGGCGCGGCGCTCTCCAGCCACGCGGCACTCAGCTCGGCGCACAGGGGCTCCGCGGCCGCGGCCGGCCCGTCGGGATCGATCCAGCTCCGGCGGAGCTCCGCCACCCGGTAGAGCGCCCGCGTGCAGTGGAGGTCGGCCGCCTGCCGGTTCGGGCGCCCGGCAT
>JASFUJ010000347.1:0-4841 GCA_050050355.1 Acidobacteriota bacterium | reverse complement strand
GAACGTTCAGCTCCAGAGCTGTTCGATCCCGGCGGCGAGAGCCGCTCCGAAGATCATGCCGCCGAGGTTGGCGAAGGCGTTGACCGCGTCGTTGCGCACCCAGGAGACCCCGCGCAGGTGATCCGTCCCCGCGCCGCAGTGCTCCAGGGTCTCCACGCTCTCGCCGCAGGCGCCGCACCGGAACTCGCCCTGGACCCAGGCCCCCAGGACGCTGTCCACGGTCGAGCCCGCCAGCCCGGCCAGGGCGCCCAGCGCCGCCAGCCAGGGTTGGGCGAAGGCGATCCAGCCGGCCACACCGATCAGCGCCCCGCCGGCGCAGGCGGCGGCGCTCCCGAGCCAGCTCACGGCGCCCGAGGTGCCGGAGGCGACGCGGCGGCGCAGACGCAGGGACACCGGCGGTCCGGGCGAGCGTCGACCGATCTCCGACGCCCAGGTGTCTCCGGCAGCGGCCGCGAGCGCCCCGACGTACGCGGCGGTGGCGAACGGCGCGGCCGCCCCCGACGCCGCTCCGAGGGCGAGCGGCAGGACCGGCACGAACCCGTTGACCAGCACCTGCCCGAGCCGGCGTGGCTCGCGGGCTTCCGGATCGCTCCGCCCCAGCTTGGTCAGCACGCTGCCGCTGGCGAAGAAGACGATCAGCGGCAGGAACCAGGCCCATCCGCCCAGCACCACGACGAGCAGCGTGAGCAGGGCCGCGGCCACCGCCGCCGGCCGGTCCAGCCAGCCGAGCCGGACGGAGATCCAGGCCAGGAGCCACCCGCCTGCGGCTCCCGAAGCCCAGAGCAGGGCCGTGTCGAAGCCGGCGCCGGCGCCGAAGGACAGCGTGGCCGCGACGGCGATCGTCAGGGCCGGGTTGTCCACCGCCGAGGGGGACAGGAGCTCGACGCTCGCGGCCACCGTGGTGACCACCGTCGCGATCAGCAGCTCGCGCGGTCCCAGGGCGCCGGAGGCCGAGGCCGACGCCCACAGGGCGACCGGGAAAGCCACCATCGCCAGGGCCAGGCTGCCCTCGACGGAGCGCCGGCACCCCCACGCCTCGACCGCCCTCCGGCCCCACCGGGAGCCGACCACGGCCGCCGCCGAATCGCCCAGGGCGAGAACCACGAAGCCGGCGGCGATCACGCTCCGGTCGGGCCAGAAGAGCCAGGGCACGAGACCGAAGGTCAGCGCCGAGGCGACCAACCCGTAGTCCCGCATCCGGCGTCCCTTGAGCAGGCCCGGGAGCGCCCGGGTCTCGATGATCCCCACGAACCCCAGCGCCGAGGCCGAGCCGACCACCATGAGCCACTCCCAGCTCTCCACGAGGTAGAGGGAGGCGGCCAGGGCGAGCCAGGACAGGGCGTGCCCGATCTTGCGACCGAGCTCCTGGTCGATCGGCGTGCGCCGGGCCAGCAGGTCGGAGCCCGCCAGGACGGTCGACGACGCCACCAGGGCGCCGCTCGCGATGACGAGGTCGTGCATCAGGAAGTCCTCCGTGGCTCTGGCAGAAAGCCCGAGCGGACGAGCGCCTCGATGTAGAGACCGAGGTACTCCTCGTCGACCGGCGGGCAGGGTTGCTCGTCGTCGAGCAGGCGGCGGGCGTTGCGGTCGTCGTGCGGCACCATGGTCGCCTGCTCCTCCTTCAGCTCCGCGAGGAAGCCCACGTACGGATAGAGGGCGTTGTCGCGCAGACCGGGGTCCTCGAACAGGGTGCTCTTCCACTCCCGGAAGGGCGCCAGCTCCAGCGGGTAGCCGTAGCGCTCGAGCCACCGGAACAGGCCCTCGACCGTCACCGTCCGGGGGTTGGTCAGGTGGACGGTCTCCCCCGGGCAGTCCTCCCGGCGCGAGATCCGGACCATCGCCTCGGCCACGAAATCGACGGGCACCATGTCGAGCGAGCCGGGCAGCCGCGGAGCCAGGCCGAGCTGGATCGACCCCTTGATCAGGTTCTCCAGGAACGCGGTGCCGTTGTAGCGCCCGCGGCCGGTGTCGGCGGAGACCAGGCCGGGCCGGTAGACGGTCACCGGCACACCCCGCTCCCGGGCGGCGACCACGGCCCGCTCGGCCACCCACTTGGACTGGGCGTAGCCGCCGTAGAGCTCGTGGCCGTGGTCCAGGGCGTCGTCCTCGGCGAAGCGGATCCCCCGGAACGGGAAGACCGCCAGGCTGGACGTGAAGTGGAGCGGCTTGAGCCGATGGTCCGTGGCGAGGCGCAAGAGCCGCTTGGTCGCCTCGACGTTGACCGGGGCGAGCGCCGCGTACGGCTCGACCCAGTTGACCCGGGCCGCGTTGTGGTACACGGCGTCGAGCCCCTCCGCGAGCTCCCGGTACCGTTCCCGATCGAGGCCGAAGCGGGGCTCGGCGAGGTCTCCGGGGACCACGCGCACTCGCTCGGCGAAGGCCGGGTCCCAGAGCCCGAGCTCGCGCAGGTGGGCCTCCAGGCGTTTTCGGCCCGCGTCGCGGGACCCGCAACGCACCAGGCAGCACACCTCGGCCACGTCCCGCGCCAGCAACCGCTCGACCAGGAAGGCACCGAGGAAACCGGTGGCGCCGGTCACCAGGACCCGTTCGGCGTCGGCGGGCTCGACGGGCGGCGCCGCACCGCCGGGATCGACCGCCCTGGAGAGCCTCGCCCGCGGGCGGAGCACCGAGACCGGAAGGGCACCGCCGTTGGTGGCGGCGTAGCGCCCCGTCGGGGCGGCGTCGGCACCGGATCCCGCTCCGGGGCCGGACCGGCTCGGGGCCGCATCCTCGCGGGCCCTGCCCCCCAGCAACGTGTGCAACAGGACGTCGTCCTCTCCGATCCCCAGGAGCGGCCGGACGCCGTCGAAGTCCACGTCACCGATCTGGCAGAACCCGATCTCCAGCGGGCTGCGGAGCTCCAGGAGCTGGCTGATCAGACCGGCCTCGATCGTGGCGAAGTGGAGGCTCCGCTCCCCGTACATGGGCTCGACCGCCCGGACGGACGCAACCAGGAAGATCGAGAAGGCCGCCCCGTCGAAGATCGGCCGGTTCGACGGCCAGTGGTCGGACCGGTCGACCGCGTCGCCCCCGTCCGCCAGGCGGTAGAGCCGGTGCTCGCTCGGGTGGTAGTAGTAGATCCCCGCCTCGAGCCCGTCGACCCGCCCGGGCTTGACGTGCAGGTAGACCTGGACCGGGTAGAGCCCACCGCCCGAGGCGTACAGGAACTTCTGGCGGCCCTCCATCTCCACGCTGCGCAGGGGCTCGAGCGTGGCGGCGAGCTGTTCGATCGTGAGCGGCGCGGAGCCGAAGGTCCGGTGACTGCGGCGGCGCCAGCGCTCTTCGTGGAGGGTTTCCTCGTCGCGCACCGGGGGAAGCTCGAACGAGGCGGCCGGGAGATCGGTGCGCAGGCCGGGCCGGGAGTCCCGGAACATCCGCCGCTCCTCCGGATCGACCAGGATCCCCGCCGACGCTTCGGAGACCTGTCGCTCCCCGCCGCCTTCCGCCGAGCGGTGCTCCCGGTAGAACTCGACCAGCCCCGCGATCGACTCCATCTGGAACATCGCGTCCACGCTCGGGCGCGAGCCGAAGGTCTCCTCCAGCCGGTTGGCGATCCGGATCATCTCCACGGAGCTGGCGCCGAGCTCTGCGAAGTCCGCCCCGACCGGCGGCGGCCCGTCCCCCATCACCTCGGCCACGATCGCCGTCACCCGCCGTTCGAGAGCGGCGCCGGTCCTTGTCCGTTCGCCCCACCCGGGTCGCGGCTCGCCCCGACCGGCGCCCGGCTCGGGGTCCGGCTCCGGGAGAGCCGCGCGGTCGACCTTGCCGTTGGGGGTCAGCGGCAGCTCGTCGAGGATCACGAACCGCGAGGGCACCTTGTAGGGAACCAGCTTGCGGCTTGCGAACTCCTTCAGGGAGCCGGCGGTCGGCCCGTGGCCGTTGTCGGGGACCACGTAGGCCACCAGCGACGGCGTGCGCCCCTCCGGCTTCCAGGGTCGAACCACCGCGCGGCCCACGTCCGAATGGCGGCCGAGGGTCGCCTCGATCTCCCCCGGCTCGATGCGGCGGCCGTTGATCTGGACCTGGTCGTCGGACCGGCCGAGGAATTCGATCACGCCGTCCGGCCGGCGGCGGCCCAGGTCTCCGGTGCCGTATATGCGCTCGCCGGTCGCCGGGTGCCGCAGGTACCGCCGGGCGGTCTTCTCCTCGTCGCGCCAGTAGCCCGCGGTGACGCCGGCCCCGGCGCACCAGAGCTCACCGGCCACCCCGACGGGCCGCTCTTCCAGCAGCTCGTTCAGAACGTGGTAGCGGGTGTTGGCGATGGGCGCGCCGTAGGGGATGCTCCGCCACCCGGGCTCCACCCGCTCGACCGGGTGCCAGATGTTCCACAGGGTCGTCTCCGTCGGCCCCCCCACGCTCACCAGCAGGGCCCCGTCGGAGCGGTCCTTCAGACGCTCCGGCAGGTCGAGACCGATCCAGTCGCCACCGGCGAACGCCAGACGCAGGCCACCGGGAAAGCGCTCGTCCCGCGCCTCCAGGTACTCCAGCGCCATCTCCAGCATCGCCGGGACGGAGTTCCAGATCGTCACCCGGTGGTCCCGCATCCGCTCGAGCCAGTGTGCCGGCTCGCGCCGGGCGTCCGCCCGGGGAACGACGAGGGCGCCGCCCGCCGCCAGCAGACCGAACAGGTCGTAGCCCGCCATGTCGTGGACGAACGGTGTCAGAGCGAGCACCCGGTCGTCGGGAGTCAGGTCGAACCGGCGATTGGTGGCCGCGATGGCGTTGACCAGCCCGCGGTGGGTCACCATCACCCCTTTCGGCGTCCCGGTCGAGCCGGAGGTGAACAGCAGGCAGGCCATGTCGTCGGGGCTCTGTTCGGACGGCGGGAGATCGGACGGGAC
>JASFUJ010000346.1:0-4845 GCA_050050355.1 Acidobacteriota bacterium | reverse complement strand
TCCGGAAAACCCCACGACCCGGACGCCGGGCAGGCCCCCGAACGCCCCCCGCTCCATCCCGCCGAGAGGCACCGCCATCCGCCCCTGTCCTTCGCCCAGGAGCGACTCTGGTTCCTCGACCGGCTGCGCGCCGGCGAGCCGCTCTACAACCTGGCCGCGGCGTACCGGCTGCGGGGAGATCTCCACCTTCCCGCGCTGGTCGGCGCGCTCTCCGAAGTCGAACGGCGCCACGAGGTCCTGCGGACCACCTACCGGGAAGAGGAGGGCGAGCCGGTCCAGGTCGTCCATCCTCCGCGCCATCCGGCGGTCCCGGTGGTCGACCTGTCGAGCCTGCCCCCGGCCGACCGGGAGAGGGAGGTCCGGTGCCTCGCCCGGCTCGAAGGACGCCGGCCCTTCGATCTCGAAGCCGGTCCGGTCGTGAGATACCGGGTGGTGCGTCTGGGCCCCGCGGAGCACGCGGCCCTCGTGACCCTCCATCACATCGCCGGGGATGGCTGGTCGGTCGGTGTCCTGACGCGGGAGCTGAACACCCTCTACGAGGCCCACCGGACGGGGGTCGAGCCGGCGCTCCCCGACCTCCCGATCCAGTACGCCGACTTCGCCGTGTGGCAGCGAGGCTGGCTCGGAGGGGAGGTCCTGGAGCGCGAGGTCGATCATTGGCGGCGGCACCTCTCCGGGGCTCCGCCCGTGCTGGAGCTGCCCGCGGACCGTCCGCGGCCGAAGATCCAGAGCTCCCTGGGTGCGCTCCACCGGTTCCGGGTTCCGGCGGAGCTCGGCCGTGGGCTCCGGGAGCTGGCCCACCGGGAAGGGACGACGTTGTTCACCGTCCTGCTGTCGGGCTTCCTCGTCCTCCTGCACCGCCTCAGCGGACAGGACGACCTGGTCACCGGAACCGCGGTCGCGAACCGGACTCCCCGGGAAACCGAGCCCCTCGTCGGCTTCTTCGTCAACACCCTGCCGTTGCGGCTCGACCTCTCGGGGAACCCGACCGCCGCCGAGCTGATCCGCCAGGCCCGGGAGGTGGCGCTCGACGCCTTCGCGCACCAGGAGGTGCCGTTCGAGAAGCTGGTCGAGAGGCTCAACCCGAGCCGCGACCTGGTGCACACGCCGATCTTCCAGAACCTCATCGCTCTGCAGAACGCCTCCGCCCCCTCCCTCGAGCTCCCCGGCCTGGTCTGCGACGGGCTCGAGACGGACACCGGGACCGCCAAGTTCGACCTCTCCCTGATTGTCGAGCCGGAACCGGAGGAAGGGCCGGAGGCGGGAGCTCTCGACGGCCTCCTGGAGTACGCCGTCGCGCTGTTCGACCGGACGACCGTCCGGAGGACGGCCGCCCATCTGCTCAACCTGCTCGAGGCCCTGGTCGCGGCCCCCGGCCGGCGCGTCTCCGAGCTCCCCCTGCTCTCCGCCGCCGAACGCCGCCAACTGCTCGACCGCAACCCGGGGACCGAGCGATTCCCCGAGGACACGCTCGCTTCCCGCTTCGCCGCCCGGGCCCGCGAGGCGCCGGACCGGATCGCCACGAGCTTCGAGAGGCGGCACCTGAGCTACGGCGAGCTGCAACGGCGGAGCTCCGAGCTGGCGGACGGACTGCGCGCCCAGGGGATCGGACCGGAGGACCGGGTCGGCCTCCTCGTGGAGCGGTCCTCCGATCTGGTGGCGGCCATCCTGGCCGTCCTCGAGTCGGGGGCGGCGTACGTGCCCCTCGACCCCTCCTGGCCGCAGGAGCGGCTCGATTTCGTCCGGCGGGACGCCGGCCTCCGGGCACTGCTCGTCCAGGGGGCGCTGGCCGACCGCGTGGACGCCGAGGAGATCCGGGTCGTCGCGCTCGACGGCCCGACGCCCGCGGGCCGGCCCGAGGGCGAGCCACCTCCGGTCCACGCCGGCGTGGACCCCGACCACCTGGCCTACGTCATCTACACCTCCGGCTCGACCGGGCGGCCCAAGGGAACGCTGATCCGGCACGGCAGCGTGACGCGCCTGCTGGACGCCACCGCCGAGTGGGCGCAGGCGGGCCACGAAGACGTCTGGAGCCTGTTTCACTCCTCCGCGTTCGATTTCTCGGTGTGGGAGCTCTGGGGCGCCCTCGCGTTCGGCGGCCGGCTCGTGGTGGTTCCGTACTGGGTGGCGCGGGCTCCGGAGTCGTTCCACGAGCTCCTCGAGCGCGAACGGGTCACCGTCCTCAACCAGACGCCCTCGGCCTTCCGCCAGTTGAGCGAGGCGGACGCCGCGCCGGATCGGGGGGAGACGCTCCCGGCGCTCCGGCTGGTGATCTTCGGCGGCGAAGCGCTCGAGCCGTCCACCCTCTCCGGCTGGCTCGAGCGGCACGGCCGGCGCCCGCGACTCGTCAACATGTACGGCATCACCGAGACGACGGTCCACGTCACCCGCCGGGAGATCCGGAACGGCGACCTCGGAGGACGGGTCGGCAGTCCGATCGGGACCGCGATCCCCGACCTGTCGCTGCAGCTGCTCGACGGGCGAGGCTCCCCGGTTCCGGTCGGCGTCCCCGGCGAGATTCACGTGGGCGGGCCCGGGCTCGCCCGGGGCTATCTCGGACGCCCCCGCCTGACGGCCGAACGGTTCGTCCCCGACCCGCAGGGCGGTGCGCCGGGTGCACGCCTCTACCGCAGCGGGGATCTGGCCCGGCACCTGCCCGACGGCGACCTGGAGTACCTGGGGCGGATCGATCATCAGATCAAGATCCGCGGCTTCCGGGTGGAGCTGGGTGAGATCGAGGAGGCCCTGGCCGGGCACCCGGCCGTCGAGGACGCCGTCGTGACCCTGCAGGAGGACCGCGACGGCGATCAGCGGCTCGTCGCCCACGTGGTGCCCGACGGCGAGCGGGCCCCGGTGCTGCGGCGGTACGCCCGGTTGGAGCGGGAGGGGAGGGTCGACGACCTGCAGATGATCGAGCTCTCCGACGACCTCGGCGTCTTCCACCTCAACCGGGGGGAGACGGAGGCCCTCGGCCGGGAGCTCCTGGACGGGGAGGCCCGTCCCCTGCACGGAGCCGCCCTCGGGGACGGCGCGCGGATCTTCGACGTGGGCGCCCACGTCGGCCTGTTCGCCCTCTCGCTCGCCCTGCGATGGCGGGACCTGGAGATCTTCGCGTTCGAGCCGCTGCCCCCGGTGTTCGAGGCGCTGGAGTCCAACGTCGAGCTCCACGGCCTGGGCGCCCGGTGTTTCTGCCATGCGCTGGGCGCCGAGACCAGCCGGGCCGCGTTCGACTACTACCCCCACGCCACGCTGCTCTCCGGGCGCTCCGACCTGCAGCCGGCGGACGCCGAGACGCGCGAGCGGGCCGTCGTCCGGACCCTGAAGCGCCAGGCGGAAGGGGAAGGTCTCGCACTGGAGGAGGCCGAGCTCGAGGGGCTTCTGGCGGACCGGCTCGAGCACCAGCGCTTCGTCTGCCCGGTCAAGCCCCTCTCCCAGGTCATTCGGGAGACCGGCGTCGAGACCATCGACCTCCTGAAGGTGGACGCCGGCCGAACCGGGCTCCAGATCTTCGACGGCATCGACGAGGAGCACTGGCCGCTGATCCGGAGCCTGGTCGTCGAGGTCCAGGACATCGAGGACCGTGCGGCGACGCTGCGGCGGCTCCTCGAAACCCGAGGCTTCCGCGTGACGGCGGAACCGGCCGAGCGGCCGGACGGCGGGAAGCTCCTGAACGTCTACGGCGTCCGGCCGTCCGTCGACGAGCCGGCGAGCGCGCGGGGCGGGGCCGATCGGCCGCGGCCCGGACGTCCGCAAGCTCCGGCGGTTGCCCACGGCGGCCCGGCCGCGTTCGTGCGGAGCCTGCGCGACCACTGCGTGGAACGGCTGCCGGAGTACATGGTCCCGGCGGCCTACGTGCCCCTGGACGCGTTCCCGCTCACCGCGAACGGGAAGATCGACCGGCGCGCCCTGGCCCGGGACGTGAAGGCCCTCGCGGGCACCCCCGGCCGGATCGTCGCACCGCGCACTCGAACCGAGACCCGGCTCGCGGACATCTGGCGAGACCTCCTCGGCGTCGACCGGGTGGGCGTCCACAGCGACTTCTTCGAGCTCGGCGGCCACAGCCTGCTCGCGACGCGGCTGGTGTCGCGCATCCGCGAGGAGATGGGCGTGGAGCTCGGCCTCCGGACCTTCTTCGAATCCCCGACCCTCGAAGCCGTCGCCCGCGAGATCGACCGGAGCCCCGCGCGCGAGGAGAGCCCCTCCCGGCCCCGGATCCGGGCGTTGCGCCGCGGTGGGCGGAGCCTGAACACTCTGCGCTCCGGAGCCGTCCCGGCCGGCGAGACGGGCGGCGGGGCGAGCAGTGAGGAGTCCGGCGAATGAACGAACCGCTGTTCGTCGATCCGCCGGAAGGCGTGGACGGAGATCCGGCGCAGATGCTGCTGTCCGGGGAGGGCGCCGAGTACAACTGCTTCCCCCTCTCGTTCTCCCAGGAGCGGCTCTGGTTCCTGGCCGAGCTCGAACCGGAGAGCTCGCTCTACACCCTGGCCTGGTCGGTCGAGCTCCGCGGCCGTCTGGATCCCCCGGCCCTGATCGCCGCCCTGCGACGGATCGTCGACCGGCACGAGATCCTCCGGACACGGTTCCTCGAGATCGGCGGCCACCCGCTGCAACACATCCTCGAAGACGTGACGCTCGCGGTACCGAGGGTCGATCTGAGCGCTCTCCCGCCCGGCCACCGCCGGCGGGAGAGCACCAGGATCGGAGCGGGCATCGCGGACGAGCCGTTCGTTCTCTCGAGCGCCCCCCTGCTGCGCACGGTGGTGGTGCGCCGGAGCGCGTCGGAGCACACCCTGGTGGTGGCGCTGCACCACATCGCCGCCGACGGTTGGTCGATGGGGGTGCTGG
>JASFUJ010000345.1:0-4858 GCA_050050355.1 Acidobacteriota bacterium | reverse complement strand
GCGTCATGTCCGCCCCGGCGGCGCTGGTGATGGCCAAGCTGATGTTCCCGGAGACGGAGGAGAGCGTCACCGCAGGCGACGTGCGGGTCGAGGTCAAGACGCCGTACGTCAACGTCATCGACGCCGCGGCCGAGGGGGCCGGGGCGGGGCTCAAGCTGGCCCTGAACGTGGGCGCCATGCTGCTGGCCTTCATCAGCCTGATCGCGGTGATCAACGCGCTCCTCGCCTGGCTCGGCGGCCTGTTCGGCTGGGAGGTCCTGTCCCTCGAATGGCTCCTCGGCTGGATCTTCCGCCCGCTCGCGTGGCTCATGGGCGTCCCGTGGCACGAGGCCGGCGAGGTCGGCTCGCTCCTGGGGATCAAGACCGTGGTCAACGAGTTCGTGGGCTACCTGCAGCTCCAGGAGATGCGCGAGGCCGGAGCCCTCTCCGAGCGCTCCGAGGTGATCGCCACCTACGCCCTGTGCGGCTTCTCCAACTTCTCCTCGATCGCCATCCAGATCGGCGGCATCGGCGGCATCGCCCCCGAGCGCAAGCACGACCTGGCGAAGCTCGGCCTGCGCGCCATGGTCGCCGGGTCCCTGGCCTGCTTCCAGACCGCCACGATCGCCGGGTTGTTGCTGTAGTCGTCGCCGGGTCGGCCGGCACAGGTCCGGCCGCTACGACAGGAGGGCTTGTCGCCAGGGCGGTTCTGCGACCACCGGCGACCTCCCCACGAACGGCCGGCCGGCACAGGTCCGGCTGCTACGACGGGAGGGCTTGTTGCCAGGGCGTTGGGCGACCACCGGCGACCTTCGAATCACACGAGACGTCCAGGGTCGGTCCGGGGGCTCCCGGCCGGAGGTGTCAGCGACCGCGGGCCGGGCAGCGGCGGCGGCAGGGGACACCCGCTCGCCCGCGAGGCGCTGCCAGGCGGAGCCACCCGGGGGGAGCTCTACGAGGCGGAGCCGTGCCGGAGGCCGGGAGCCCCCGGACCGACCCGGGTGCTCGGCGGCCCCGGCGCCCCGGCCCTACCCCGGGTACCGGACCACCACCAGCGTCCGGTCGTCCTCCGCCGGCCGGCCGCCGGTGAAGGTCCGCACGTCCTCGGCCACGGCGCCGACGATCTCCTCGGCCGTCTGGTGGCGGTGGGCCGCGGCCACCGTCAGCAGCCGCTCGACCCCGTACTCGGCCCATTCGCCGCGCCCCCCCGGCTCCCGGGTCCGGCTCCGCGCCTCGCTCAGCCCGTCGGTGTAGAGCACCAGCAGATCGCCCGGCCGGAGCTTGACGAAGCCCCGCTCGTAGGTGGCGTCCGCCACGGGACCGAGGACCGCCCCGCCCTCCTCGAGGGGCCGGGGCTCGCCGTCGGCGGGAAGGTGGTACGGCGGCGGGTGGCCGGCGTTGACGTAGATGAAGGTCCCCTGGGCCTCCAGCTCGCCGTAGAACATGGAGACGAAGCGGCTGGTCAGCGTGCTCTCGTGGATGATCCGGTTCAGCCGCTCCACCGTCCGCACGATCTTGAAGTCCCGGCCCAGGCCCATGCGCAGGCCCATGTAGATGTCCCGGGTCTGCAGGGCGGCGGGCAGGCCGTGCCCGGAGACGTCGGCGATGGCGATGCCCAGGATCTTGTCCGACAGCGGGACGTAGTCGAAGAAGTCGCCGCCCACGCTCTCCACCGGCACGTTCCGGCCGAAGACCTCGAACGGGCCGAAGGCGGGCGTGCGCCGGGGGAGGATCGACGCCTGGATCTTGCGCGCCTCGCGGAAGATGCTCTCCATCCGCTCCTGGCGGAGCTTCTGGTTCAGGCTGTGGCGCAGGATTCCCAGGGAGAAGAGGACGTCCTCCCGGTGGTGGCCGGCGGCCACGTTGAAGGCGAGCAGCCAGTTCTCGCCCACCTCGATGGCGGCGAACTGCTCCACCCCGAGCTCGCGCTCCAGGTCCCGGTCGAACCGCGGATCGCTTTCGTCCATGTACACGATCCCCTGGTCGAGCAGGATCTGGACGGGCTCGTAGGTCACCGGCACCCGGATCCCCGGCGGCAGCTCCTTGGCCTCGCCGAACGCCCGCTGGAGCACGAAGTGGTCGCCGTGGCGGCGGTAGATCCGGCCCGCGAAGAGCCCGAGCTCGTCGTGGAACTGCTGGATGATCAACGACATGACCGAGTGGATGGTGTCGCCCACGTCGTCGGTGCGCTCGATGGTCTCGACCGCGTGCTCCACCTTCTTCATGAGGTCCCGGTAGTTCACCGGGCGGGGGGGATCCAGGGTCGTCATGGGGTCCTCGGTGGTCAGATCCTTCAGCCGTTCGAAATCAGGGCCCGCAGGATGGCGTCCTGCGCATCCCGCGCCTGCCAGGCGCTGCGGGTCCGGTTTGCCAGGATGGAAAACGCGTACAGCGTACCCGAGCGGCCCCGCGCGTAGCCGGAGAGCGCCGAGACCCCGGACAGGGTGCCGGTCTTGGCGTGGACGGCGCCCCGAAAGGGGGGCCGGTCCAGGCGGTCCTCGAGCGACTGGTCCTCCATGCCGGAGACCGCCAGCGAGCCCATGAGCTCCCGGCCCCAGCGGTGGTCGAGCATGAACCGGAGCAGCCGGACGATCTGCTCCGGGGTGAAGCGGTTGTTGCGGCTCAGGCCGGAGCCGTCGGCCATGGAGTAGCTGCCGGGGGCGATGCCGACCCGCTCCAGGAAGCCCTCGACCGCCCGGACTCCGCCCCGCCAGCTCCCGTCCCCGCAGGTCTCGGCGCCGAGGGTCTTGAGGATCGTCTCGGCGAACAGGTTCTGGCTCCGCCGGTTGGTCACCTCGATCGCCGTCAGCAGGTCGCTCCGGTGGGAGATGATCCGCTGCCAGGCGCCGGCGGGCAGGTGCTCGGTCGGGCGCAGCCGGCCGCCGAGCTCGATGCCGCGCTCCGCCAGGGCGTCGCGCAGGGCGGCGCCGAAATAGCGCGGCGGGTCCGGCACCGTGACCCAGGCTTCCACCGGCGGAGCGCCCCGGTAGACGTCGCCCCCCACCGCCACCTCGGACGACTCGGGCTCCCGGACGATCCGCACCCGGTGGCGCCGCGGCGAGCCGCTGGGCATGGTGGCGTTGCGCACCCCCAGCACGCCGAGGGGCGGAACCAGGTCGATCCTCGGGCGGCCGCTCCGGGAGGGGCGGATGGCCAGCAGCACGCAGTTGTCGCTGAAGGTGAGCGCCGAGACCGGAGCCTGATACCAGCGGGCGCGCTGGTCCTCGGGCCAGTCCGGATGGACCTCCGGCCCCTCGAAGCGGCCGTGGACCAGCACCAGGTCCCCCTCCACGCGGCGCACGCCGTGGGCCAGCAGGAACAGGCTCCAGCGGCGGAAGACCGAGTACGGATCGCCGGTCCAGCGCCCCGAGAAGGTCGGATCCCCGCTGCCGACCACCGCCAGGTCGCCGTGGAGCACCCCGTTCTCGACCCGCCCGCGGAGCAGGAGCGGCGTCTCGAAGAACCAGCTCGGCCCGAGCAGGTCCAGGGCTGCGGCGGTGGTGAAGAGCTTGGTGTTGGAGGCGGGGATCCGGGGGACGTCCGCCCGGTAGGAGTAGACGGTCTCGCCGGACTTCACCTCGGTCACCAGCACTCCCAGCTCCGGCGCCACCCGCAGGGCGCGGGCAACCTGGGCGTTGATCGCCCGGTTGAGGCGATGGCGCGCGCCGTCGCCGCCGGCCGCGAAAGCGCCCGGCGCCAGGGCCGAGGAGAGCGCCAGGGCCAGGACCAGCACCAATGCCGGGGCCGGGGCCGGTTTGCGGCGACCATCGGGGGCGGTGCAGCGTTCCGTCGTCTCCATCCTTCTCGTGCTCGGTCTCCTCGCGCCCTGCCTGCAGGGCTGCGTCTCCATGCGGCCGGTCCGGGAGGCCCGCGGGTCGATGGCCTCCGGGCCGCACGGTCCCCGTGGAGGTGGAGGGGGCTGGCCCTCCGGTGGTCCTGACCCACGGCTTCGGCGGCTCCAGCTATACCTACCGAAAGGTCCTCGGGCGGCTCGCGAATTCCCCTCCCGCGGGGTACCGGGTGATCGCCCTCGATCTGTACGGCTTCGGGCTCGGCGCCCGGCCCGGTCAAATCCTCGGCCGCGACACGTGGGGATTGCCCTCCACCGCGAAGCGCAGCGGCCAGTGTGCGGCCTCTCCGGCATAGGCCACGCCGACCCGGGCACCGCGGACCACCCGCCGATCCGGCACCGGCTCGCCGGCGGTGATCACCAGGTCGCCCTCCCAGAGCGGCTCGCCGTCGAAGGACCGGTCGACGGCGAGGGCCTGGCAGAGCTTTCCCGGCCCGCCCGCCAGGTCGCCGGGGCGCGCCGGGCGGCTCCGTCGCCGGTTCGCCACCATCCGCTCGCTCCCCTCGACCGGCTCCCCGGCCCGGAGCAGCACCGCCGAGCCGTCCTCCTCGGTGCCGGTGACCGCGTTCAGGCAGTGGTGCATGCCGTAGATCAGGTAGACGTAAGCCCGCCCGCCTTCGCGGAAGAGCCTCCGGCTCCGGGGGGTGACCGGCCCGGCGTGGGCGTGGCTGGCCCGGTCCCCCTGTCCCCGGTAGGCCTCGGTCTCCACCAGCCGCAGCACCAGCCGGCGGTCGCCGATTCGGCGCACCAGGTAGCGGCCGAGCAGGTCCCGGGCCACGTCCTCGGCCGGGCGGCGGTAGAAGTCGCTCGGCAGCGGCCGAAAGGGTCTTGGGGCGGGCACGGCGGACTACGGTACCATCCCGCCATGGCCCTGCCACCGCTGTTCGAGGAGATCCCCGAGCCCTTCCGAATGGCCTTCGATCCCGAGGCTCCCTGGGCCCTTCTGGGCGAGCCTCTGGACCTGGTGCTGGCGGCTCTGGACGACCGGCACCCCGGCTCCGTCCCCGACGGGAGCGTCCACCTGCTCGG
>JASFUJ010000344.1:0-4875 GCA_050050355.1 Acidobacteriota bacterium | reverse complement strand
CGGCCTCCGGCCTCCTGTGCCGCCCTCTTCGCCTCCCCTTGGGCTGCCCCCTTCGCTGCCCCTCTCGCTGCCAGAACCACCACCCGGTGACGCCCTCCCGTCAGCTCGACCAGCCGATCCGCCTCCTCCGGCTCCGGCCTTCGCCCCGTCACCTCCTCCCACGCGGCCGACGCCTCCGCCGGGGTCAGCGCCAGGTCGCGGGGGGTGACCAGCCCGCACAGGACGTCCGGCGCCGCGATCCGCCGCCCGGTGGCCACCACCAGCCGCCGGCCCGCGGGCAGCCGATCCGCCATCTGACGCAGCACCGTCTCCGGATCCGCACCGCCGGGCAGACCATGGCAGACCAGCCAGCGCGCCCCGTCCGCCACCGCCCGGGCGACCGCATCGCCCGGGGAACCCGGCGCATCCGGACCCACCAGATCCGCCGGTGCCAGCCCCACCGCCCCCTCCCGCTCCAGCAGCGCCGCCAGCAGCGCCGAGCGCCCGCTCCCCGCGGGCCCCCACACCTGCACCACCGGCGTCTCCAGCTCCTCCACGAGCCGGACCAGTCGCTCCACATGAGGCGCCTCGGTCACGGGTCGACTCTAACCCTTCGCAACCCGGCTGGCACCTGTGCGGCTGCGGCTGCGGCGACCCCGCCCTGCCCGCCGACACCTCCGTCCCGCCGATCTTGTCCCGCATTCACGGACTAGATGCACATTGAGTTAAACACCGAAACGAACCGCGCCCGGCCCACGCCACGCCGGGCCCGGCGGCGACCCGGTTTCGGAAATTTGTTCCATGATGAGGTAACTTATTCTCCCGAACCACGAGACCCGAGGACTTCGATGCCCTGCCGAGCCACTCTCTCCGCCCTCCTCCTCGCCGCGCTCTGGGCTCCGGCCCCGGCCCTCCACGGCCAGAGCACCCGAGCCACCGGACCGGAGGCCCCGGCGATGCTCCTCGAACCGGCCCCCGACGGCTCCCACGCCTACCCACGGCCGGACGCCCCGCCGGTCCCGATCGCGATCGACCTCGACGGCACCCCCTTCGAGCTGATCTCCCTCGCCCTCGGACCGCGGGGCGCTCTCCGGGTCGCCCTGGGCCACACCGGCAGCGAGCCGGTGACCGCCTGGGCGGTCTCGCTGCGGACCGTCTCCTCCGACGGCGCGCCCCTCGGCGGGGTCCGGCGCACCCAGGACTGGTCCTTCACCACCGACGCGGAGCGGGCCCGCCGGTTCCGGGCCACCGGCATGGTGCCCCCGGAGCACGGAGAGGGCGCCTTCTACCCCGGCCAGACGGGCAGGATCGAGCTCGCCCCCACCCTGCTCTCGACCGGCGACCCCCGGGCCGCCGGCCAGAGGCTCGTCCTCTCGGTGCCGCTCGTCGTCTTCGAGGACACCTCGTTCCTCGGCGACGCGACCTCGGCGCGAGCGATCCTCGCGGACCGCACGGCGGGCGCCGAAGAGAAGGCGTACTGGATCGACCGGATCAACGACCTGATCCGCGGCGCCGACTCGGACGCCGCGCTCGCGCGCGGCATCGAAGCCCTGCTCGCGCGGCTGGACGAGCCGCCGGACGCCATGCCCCCCCGGGCCCGCGCGGTCCGCTCCAACCTCCGGACCAACCTCGAGGGCACCCTGCGCAAGGCGAAGACCGACGGCGGGCGTGCCACGGCGGACGCCGAGGACCTGGTCCGCTGGATGAGCTACGACCTGGAGCGCTGGCTCGCCCACGTCCCGGCCGAGCTCCCCCGCCCCGAGGACGCCGGGGATCGACTGAGCGAACGGGTCTACGGCGAGGACTCCGGCGAAGGAAACGGCGACGGCTCCGTCTGCGAATGCGGCGGCGAGACCCAGGCCCTCTCCACCACCAGCACCATCTTCCGCTGCACCGACTCGAGCCACTCCATCACGATCACCGAGAGCTGGACCTTCCAGTGCACCAACGACGAAGGCCAGAGCATCAGCTCCCCCGCTCCGGGCACCCTGATCGGTCGCGGCGGATGCGTCGAGGATCTCTTCTGCATCCCGGACCGGTACTGCCCGCCCACCTTCCTCGCCGCGGTCACCGCGGTCGACGGCGGCCTGCGGACCTGGCAGCGCGACGTGATCCACGCCCAGGTCGCGGTCAGCCCGTGCACCTCCCGCTGCACGGTGGGGACCGGGGACTCCCTGACCAGCCAGTGCCTCTGCGACCCCCGGCCGGCCCCGGGCTGCAGCGTGGACGGCTGCCCCGTGCTGATCGAGACCGGGGCCGGCGGCTTCGACCTCACCGACCTCGACGGCGGCGTCCTGTTCGACCTCGACGGGGACGGAACGCCCAACCGGGTCTCCTGGACCGCGCCGGACGGCGACGACGCCTGGCTCGCGCTCGACCGCAACGGCAACGGGTTGATCGACGACGGCACCGAGCTCTTCGGCGACAAGACCGACCAGCCGCCGTCGGACGAGCCCAACGGGTTCCTCGCCCTCGCCGTCTTCGACGCGTCGGAGCACGGCGGGGACGAAGACGGCCGCATCAGCGCCGACGACCGGATCTTCGGCGACCTCCTCCTGTGGATCGACCGCGACCACGACGGCTTCTCCCAGCCCGACGAGCTCACCCCCCTGGTGGAGACCGACGTCACCGCCATCGAGCTCGGGTACTTCCGCTCCGCCCGGCGGGATGAGCACGGCAACGACTTCCGGTACTCCTCCCGCATCTGGCTCGCCTCCGGAGGCCACCGCCTGGCGACGGACGTGTTCCTGCACTACGAATAGGGCACCCGGAGCCCGGCCGGTGGCGTGGTGGCTCACTCCTGGCCGGCTGAAGCCGGTTGTGTGGCTCGCTGCGCTCGCTCTCGGCCGGGGCGGAGCCCGGCCGCTTCGAGCCGAACGGTCGCCATCGAACCCCTTTTTGTGGCTCGCTGCGCTCGCTCCCGGCCGGGGCGGAGCCCGGCCGCTTCGGGTTGACGGTCGCCATCGAACCCTCCTCCGAAGCGGCCGGGCTCTGCCCCGGCCGGATGGGCCGCAGGCCCCACCTCACCGGCTTCAGCCGGCCGACCGCGAGTACCGGACCCGCCGAAGACGCGACGGCCCGGGCGGCGGGACGGTGAGGACTCACGACCCCGGCAGGGTCGGTCCGGGGGCTCCCGGGCGCAGGTGTCAGCGGCCGCGGGCCCGGCAGTGGCGGTGGCAGGGCAGCTCCGCCCCGCCCGCGAGCCGCTGCCAGGCGAAGCCGTTTCGGCAGCTCTCGAGCCGAACGATGGCCGGGGCCGGGAGGGGGCGCCCTCCCACGCGCGGCGTCCCGGCACCGGGGCCTTCCGCACCGCTCCCGGCGAACCTCCCGCCGCAGGCAACCCCGCGGATGGCATAATCCCGCCCGCCATGAGCTTCCGCATCCCGACCGCCCTCGCCCTCCCCATCCTGCTCCTCGCCTGCGGCCCCGCGCCCGACGCCACCCGAACCGCCGACACCGCCCCCGGACCCTACCCCGACGACCCCCACTCGTACTCCCGCCCCGACCGCGTCGCCGTCACCCACCTCACCCTCGACCTCCGGGTCGACTTCGACGCCCGCCGCCTCACCGGCCGCGCGTCCCTCGACCTGGACAACCGCCTGGCCGACAGCCAGGGCCCCGACGAGCTGATCCTCGACACCCGCGACCTCGAGATCGACCGCGTCACCCTCGGCGACGGCACCGAGACCGGGTTCACCCTGGGCGCCCCCGACCCCGACCTCTCCGCCATGGGCCGCCCCCTCACCATCGCCGTCACCCCCGACACCCGCACCGTCCACGTGGACTACACCACCTCCCCCGGCGCCGCCGCCCTCCAGTGGCTCGACCCCGCCCAGACCGCCGGCGACCACCCCTTCCTCTTCACCCAGTCCCAGGCGATCCTCGCCCGCACCTGGATCCCCCTCCAGGACACCCCCGCCGTCCGCTTCACCTACGACGCCACCGTGCGGGTCCCGCCCGGCCTCCTGGCCGTGATGAGCGCCGACAACCCCGGCGAGCCCGCCGCCGACGGCGTCTACACCTTTTCCATGCCCCAGCCGGTGCCGTCCTACCTGATGGCCCTCGCCGTCGGCGACCTGGAGCTCCGCGACCTCGGGGAGCGGAGCGGGGTCTACGCCGAGCCCGCCGTGATCGACGCGGCGGCCCACGAGTTCGCCGACACCGGCGAGATGATCGACGCCGCCGAGGCGCTCTACGGCCCCTACCGCTGGGGCCGCTACGACCTGCTGGTGCTGCCGCCCAGCTTCCCCTTCGGCGGCATGGAGAACCCGCGGCTCACCTTCCTCACCCCGACCGTCATCGCCGGCGACCGCTCCCTCGTGGCCCTGGTCGCCCACGAGCTCGCCCACTCCTGGTCCGGCAACCTGGTGACCAACGCCAACTGGAACGACTTCTGGCTCAACGAGGGCTTCACCGTCTACCTGGAGCGGCGGATCATGGAGCGCCTCTACGGCCGGGACTACGCCGAGATGCTCGCCGCCCTCGGCCGCCAGGACCTGGCGGAGAAGATCGCCGAGCTGGGCCCCGGGAGCGCCGACACCCACCTGCACCTGGACCTGGCCGGCCGCGATCCGGACGACGGGATGACCGACGTGGCCTACGAGAAGGGCGCCCTGTTCCTGCGCATGCTCGAGGAGCGGGTGGGCCGGGAGCGCTGGGACGCCTTCCTGACCGGCTACTTCGACCGCTTCGCCTTCCGGTCCATGGACAGCGCGGGCTTCGTGGCCTACCTCGAGGACGAGCTCCTGGAGCCCGAGGGCATCCCGCGCGAGGAGCTGCGGATCGACGAGTGGATCCACGGCCCCGGCGTGCCGGCGAACGCGCCGGAGATCGAGTCCGACGCCTTCGCCCGGGTCGAGACCGAGATCGAGCGCTGGCAGGGCGGCGCCGACCCGG
>JASFUJ010000343.1:0-4882 GCA_050050355.1 Acidobacteriota bacterium | reverse complement strand
CGACGGTCGCCAACTGCGACGTGGCGCTGGTCGAGGTCTCCAAGGCGGAGGCGCTCGAGAACCTGGCCTCCGGGATGAAGGCCGGGAACCTGATGAAGCGCAACGTCTCCAAGACCCCCGGCATGAAGAGCGACAAGGCGAAGCTCGAGATCCTGCCGGTCTACGTGCCGGCCCGGAGGTCGGACGGGAGCCCCACCGCGGTCGACTACTACGACGCGGACGGCGCCCTGATCGAGACGCGCAACGTCGCCAAGCCGATCGTGGTCGCGTACCTGGACGAGGTCGAGGCCACCGGCGCGATGGACGTGTTCGTCTCCGTCTCGCGCGACGACGGCGAGACCTGGAAGCGCAGGAACATCTCCCGGACCGCCGACAAGTCGTCCCTGTTCGCCTACCCGGGCAAGTCGGCGAAGCCGATGCTCAAGGTGAGCGACGACAAGATCTTCCTCGCCTGGACCGACACCTACTGCCGCGGCGGCCGGCCGGGCTACGCCATCACCGTCTGCCCCGCCGACGATCCGGGCTGCGTGATCTGTCGCGACACCGCGGACGGGACCTTCTGTGCGCCCGACTACCAGGGCGACGACGCCTACTGGCAGGACGACCTCTTCGGCGTGTCCGGCCCCCAGCGGTCGGTCATCTACGAGGACTACCCCGAGCTGGGCGAGGTGCCCTATAGCTGCGTCTGGACCGCCCGGGGCGTGGTCGACACCGCCACCGGCGACGTCCAGTGGTACAAGCCCGAGCGGGTCACGTCGGGCCGGCGCGACGCCTTCCAGATCTTCGCCGGGAAGGGCGAGGACGTGGCGTTCGCGATCGTCTGGCAGGAGGACCCGAAGGGTCTGATGCCGGGCGAGGGCGACGGTCCCGGGGACGGCTGGAGCGGCGCCAACACCCACAACAAGGCCGACGTCTGGATGAGCTCCATCACGATGGACGACTTCGCCGCGATCGACTCCGCCTATCCGACGGGTGGCCACGGCGACGCGGACCTCGTGGACACGGATCCGGAGCTGGCCGGACGGGTCAAGGCGCTGGTGCCGATGTCGATGCCGGTGAAGATCTCCGACAACGACGTCTGCAGCTCCGAGAACATGGACCCCGACGGCGGCCACGGGGATCACGACTACGACGGCGAAGGCGAGGGCACCCACCGCTACTGCGGCACCCTCGACGGCATCGGCACCCCCGAGGAGCCGGGCGCCAATCCGCTCTGCGCCTACACGATCGAGAAGACCAACCCGAACGGGGAGCTCCACCACGTCTGCGTGACCGCGGACAACCGTCTGCTGGACGGCAACACCGGGGCCTCCCGGCCGAACGTCTTCCTGCAGCCCTACAAGAAGCCGGACGGCACCAAGAGCGCCTGGGTGATGATCGGCTACGAGGAGAGCAAGGGCGTGGGCGTGCCGCCGGAGCACGACGACGACGGCTGCGGGGACGCGGAGTCGACGGCCGACGTGGCGGCGGAGGACGACCCCGATGACCGGTACAAGCCGGACATGGGCAAGAACGTCATCTACCACAGCTTCGACCTGTTCGCCCCGGAGACGGTGGCGGCCGGCGGCATCCTCAACCTGCCGGAGACCGACGCCTACGGCAACCCGGTCTACGTGCTGAACGAGGACGGCAGCCTGTTCCTCGACTGGAAGGGCGATCCGATCTTCGCGTACGAGAACGCCCGCCGGGTGCGGTTCGTGCCGCAGCCCAAGTCGAAGGCCGGGCCGTCGGGCACGGTCCTGGTGGCGCTCTACCGCCAGGGGGAGGAGGGGAGCGGCAAGCCGGCGGACATCTTCATGCGCCGCGCGGTGTCGCTGAGCGGCGGCAACCCGTACGCCTTCGCGAACTTCCAGCCGGGAGCCCAGAACCTGAGCAGCGTCCAGCCGACCGAGCTCTTCCAGGATCCGTACGATCCGACCAAGCCGGTCAAGATGCTGCGCTGGGGCTGGTCCCCGACCAACCTGGCGGACTCGTCGGCGAAGAACCCGTACACCGACGCCCGCGCCCACCGCGGCGCCCTGGTCGGTGACGAGGTCCTGATCGCCTACACCTGGACGCCCAACTGGGGCCGGAGGGCCAACGACAAGTACGACCTCTACGTCCGGCGCTCGTTCAACGGCGGGCGGTCCTGGACGACGGACCCCCACGACTCCGAGGCGATCGAGCACCACGTCGTCTTCCGGGTCCCGGTCCTGGACGAGGTCACCCGGACCGTGTTCTGGGACGATGACGTGGTCACCACGGCGTACGCGCCGGGCGCCTCCGAGCCGCCGCGCAACGTCTCGAACCTGCGCAACAACCGCACCAGCGTGCTGGAGCCGCGGCTGGTCAAGACCCCGGGAACCATCGTCACCGACGGGTACGTCCTGTACCCCGAGGACGAGCAGGAGACGAGCGTCTACCAGCTCGCGTGGGGCCTGGAGTTCAACCAGAACCAGCTCCCGGACGGGGTGGTCTACCCCAAGCTCCCGCTGGACATCTACTACGGCCGGACCCTGGACAAGGGGCAGCGCTACGAGAGCGTGATCGTCACCCCGCAGGGGGGCAAGGGAGGCCCCGAGGACGGCTGGAACCTGCTGGCCAAGGACCATCCCGAACAGGGTGCGGCCCAGCTCCGCCAGACCCCCGACGGCTCGCGGATGTACGGCATCTGGCTCGAGGAGAGCGCGGAGGGCAGCGACATCATGTTCCGCCGGGTCGACTACCGCTGAGGAGCGATCACCAAGAAGCCGGGGAACGCCCTCCCTCCTCCCGGGGCGTTCCCCGGCCGACCGGCTCCACATCCACTCCACATCCATCAGGGGCGGAATCGCTTTGAAGGACTTCACAAGGAGAACGTCATGAACTCAAGGACTCTCATCGTCGCCATCGCAGTCTGCGCGGCGCTGCTCCTGGCTGCCGCCCCCGGCTGGACCCAGGACGGCTTCTACTTCTGGCGGCTGGGCCACATGGACGGCCCGCACGACTCCAGCAAGGCCCTGGGCATCTCCCGCGACGGGGAGACGGCGGTCGGCGCCACCGTGGTGGTGGACTTCCAGCGGGCGTGGCGCTGCGACATCGACTGGACGATCGCCACGGACGACGGCGTGCCGCCGCTCTACAACGAGCTCCAGGTCCAGGAGGACATCGGCGTCATCGCACCGGCCGAGCCGAGCGCCGCCTACGCGTCGTCGGACATGACCAGCGACCCGACGGGCTACGACCTGCCCAACCTGCAGCTCGACTGGGGCGGCTCCATGCCGGTCGGGACGATCATGACCGGCCAGGTGTGCTACGGCATCGAGTGGATGCTGCCCGTCCTGGACCAGATCGACGAAGGGGACTACGTCATGATCCCGGACTTCGGCGGCGGCGTCTCCGAGATGGTGGCCAAGGACGTGACCGCGGACGGGCTCGTCATGGTGGGCTACGGCAACGTCAAGAAGGGCCCGCGCGCCTTCTACGCCGACATGACCGACCCGCTCCTGCCGGTCGTCCAGCAGCTCACCATCACGGACTCGGTCTACACCGAGCAGACCCTGCAGTGGTCCGTGGCGGAGGCCGTGTCCGCGTCCACGGACACGGCGAGCGGGTATCTCACCATCGCCGGCTACGGCGGCACCAAGCGGGGCAGCCGCGCCTTCGTCACCCAGGTGCTCGACGCGAGCACCGATCCGATGACGCTCTACAGCGTGGTCCTGCCCAACGTCGACGGCGGCCAGTACGCCGAGGCGTACGCCATGACCCCGGACGGCGCGATCATCGCCGGGCGCTGCGACAGCCCCAAGGGGCCCCAGGCCTGCATCTGGTTCTTCGACGACACCGCGGCCGCCTGGGTGGTCAAGCCGCTGGGCGGCCTGTCGAAGAAGAAGTACGACGCCGCGGCGACCGCCGTGGTCTACCGTCCGGGGTCGCCGGTCGGTGAGCTCATGGTCGTGGGCTGGAGCCAGAGCATCCTCTACCCCTCGGAGGCCTTCGTCTGGACCGGCAACCCGGTCCTGGAGGACGACGGCATCGGCTACCTGTACGACCTGGAGTACATCCTGACCAAGACCGGCGTCGGCGAGCTCTCCGGCATGGGCTCCGAGTGGATCTTGAACGAGGCCACCGGGGTCGCGTTCGGGGACGACGGCACCCGGCTCGTCGGTTGGGGCGTCAACCCGGAGGGGGGCATCGAGGCCTGGCTCGTCACCGGCTTCCCCTTCGACGAGCTGGTGTTCGTCGAGCACTAGGGATCCCTCCGGATCACCCCCTCAACCCGGCCGGACCGGGTGACGATGACCCGGTCCGGCTCTCGCTCAGCGGAGTGACTCCGCTGATCTCCCCTCGCGCCAGGGGCTCGGATCCGGGCCCCTGGCGCGCTCGTGTCTCCCGGCCCGAGAGCCTCGCGGGCGGTCCTACTCGAAGAACGGGAGAGTGAGCTGCCCTCGGTACCGCCGATCGAGCAGCATCCGCACGAACGCGCGGAGGAGAGGGTTCGTGAACTTGTAGTAGCCGTCGCGGACCTTGGTGAGCACCCGGCCCTTCTTGTCTTGGGTCAGCCGTCCGAGAGCGGTGCTGAGCTGCGCAGGCTTGACCTCTCTCCCTGCCAGAGTGGAAGCGTGGCGCGCGATCTCCTGTACTTGGGCGACAGGATCCTCGCCCATGGCGATCGCCTGGAGGATCAGCTCATAAAGGTCGCTCTGCCTCCGTGTCGTGATGACGGCATGATCATAGGCCTCCGCCAGAGTGTACTCACTGTTCTGGATCGCCTCTTCGACGCCGGTGCTGTACTCCTCTTCGCCGATGACCCGTGGTGTCCCTTCGGGATCGGTCAAGAGCACTTCGATTGCGCTCAGGGAAGCATACAGAGCAATGAGATGGACGAAGTGCGGGAAACCGTCTGCCAGGCTGACGATCCGTC
>JASFUJ010000342.1:0-4882 GCA_050050355.1 Acidobacteriota bacterium | reverse complement strand
TGGCTGGAGATCCTGTTCGCCTTCATCGCCTTCCTGGGCACCAAGGACCTGCCCGGCTTCCTCGGGATCGTCACCGCGGTGGGCGTGACCTACGGGTCGCTGTCGGCCGGGGGCCCGACGAAGATGCTCCGGGAGTGGCGCCTGCGCCTCGAGCGCTGGCGGCTCCAGCAGGAGCTGGACCGGGAGCGCCGGAAGCGGAAGATGAAGGTCCTCGACGGGGGCGGAGAGGGCCGCGGCGAGCGGCGAGACGGGGACCCCTGGGTGCACTAGGGGTCCCCTGAGGGGGGGGAGCTAAAGTTACCCCCTTGCGTAAAAAATTATCCTTTAGTAGGATGTCCGGCGGGCGTTCAGCCCACCCTTTGTCAGGGGTCCGCTCCTTGCGCAGAGCGCTTCATGCGCTCTCTCCACGGGGCGCCGGCCGGAGGGGGCCGGCGCCCCCTTTTTGGATCACCCCTACAACCCCCCGCCCCCGCGCCGGGGCTTCGAGGTTACTCGGTCTCCGGGCCGAGGCTGCCGGCCTCGCGGGCCAGATAGTCCTCCACGTGAAGCAGGCCGTCTTCACCGGCGCGCTCGATGATGCCCAGCAGGGTCGACATGGTGTTGACCTCCTCGAGCTGCTCGGTGACGAACCAGTCCAGGAACCGCTGGGCGATCAGGTGCCGCTCCTCGCGGGCGACCTCCACCAGGCGGTAGATCTGCTCGGTGACCTCGTGCTCCCACTCGAGCGCCAGGCCCACGGCCTCGGACGCGGACGCGTACTCGCTCTTCGGCGCCTCGATCTCCGGGATTCTCAGCACTCCGTCGATGTCGTTGATGAAGTGCACGAACTTCAGCGCGTGCTCCCGCTCCTCCTCGGCCTGGAGGAGGAAGAACTCGGACAGTTGGGGCAGGTTCTCCCGATCGAAGTAGCTGGCGATCGACAGGTACTGGTGGGACGCTCCGAGCTCGTTGCCTACCTGCTCGTTGAATGCGGCGATCAGCTTCTCGCTGGAAAGCATGGAAATCTCCTCGATTGGGGATGGTTCGCAGTCGACGAAGAAAGGGCCGGGGGGCCTCCGATGGAGACTCCGCCCGGCCCGAGTGTATCCGGTCGATCCGACCGATTCAGCGTTCGGGATCGCCTCAGTACATGCCCATGCCGCCAGGCATTCCGCCGCCCCCTCCGCCGGGGCCGTCGTCGTCCTTGTCCTCCTTGACCTCGGAGACGAGCGCCTCGGTGGTGAGCATCAGGCCGGCGATGGAGGAGGCGTTGACCAGGGCCGTCTTGGCGACCTTGGCCGGGTCGATGACGCCCGCCTTGACCAGGTCCTCCATCACGCCGGTGGCGGCGTTGAAGCCCTTGGGACCCTTCTCGCCCAGCACCTCGCGGACGATGATCGAGCCTTCCTCACCGGCGTTGTTGGCGATCTGGCGGGTCGGCTCCTCGAGGGCGCGGCGCACGATGTCGACGCCGATCTGGGCGTCGCCCTCGAGCTCCAGCTTCGCCACCGCGGCGATGGCGCGCAGCAGGGCCACGCCGCCGCCGGCGACGATGCCCTCCTCGACGGCCGCCTTGGTGGCGTGCATGGCGTCCTCGACGCGGGCCTTCTTCTCCTTCATCTCGGTCTCGGTGGCGGCGCCCACGCGGATCACCGCGACGCCGCCGACCAGCTTCGCCAGGCGCTCCTGGAGCTTCTCCCGATCGTAGTCGGAGGTGGTCTCCTCGATCTGGGTGCGGATCTGCTTGACCCGGCCGGCGATCGCCTCGCGGCGCTCGGCGTCGTCCGAGTCGGTGACGATCGTGGTGTCGTCCTTGGTGATGGTCACCTTCTTGGCGTCACCCAGGTCGTCCCAGCTCACGCTCTCCAGCTTGACGCCCAGGTCCTCGGAGATCACCGTGCCGCCGGTGAGGGTCGCGATGTCCTGGAGCATGGCCTTGCGGCGGTCGCCGAAGCCCGGCGCCTTGACCGCGGCCACGTTGAGGGTGCCGCGCAGCTTGTTGACCACCAGCGTGGCCAGGGCCTCGCCCTCGACGTCCTCGGAGATGATCAGGAAGGGACGGCCCTGCTTGGCCACCTGCTCGAGGATCGGGAGCAGGTCCTTCATGTTGCTGATCTTCTTCTCGTGGAGCAGGATCTTCGGGTTCTCGAGGACCGTCTCCATCCGCTCGGCGTCGGTCACGAAGTAGGGCGACAGGTACCCGCGGTCGAACTGCATGCCCTCGACCACCTCCAGGGTGGTCTCCAGGCCCTTGGCCTCTTCGACCGTGATCACGCCGTCCTTGCCGACCTTCTCCATCGCCTCGGCGATGATCTCGCCGATCTCCCGGTCGTTGTTGGCGGAGATGGTGCCGACGTGGGCGATGTCGGTGCCCTCGACCGGCTTGGCCAGGTCGTCGATCGACGCGATCGCGGACTTGACCGCCTGGTCGATGCCCCGCTTGATCTCCATCGGGTTGGCGCCGGCGGTGACGTTCTTCGAGCCCTCGCGGTAGATCGCCTGGGCGAGCACGGTGGCGGTGGTGGTGCCGTCGCCGGCCACGTCCGAGGTCTTGGACGCCACCTCGCGGACCATCTGGGCGCCCATGTTCTCCAGGGCGTCCTTGAGCTCGATCTCCTTGGCGACGGTCACGCCGTCCTTGGTGATGGTGGGGGAGCCGAACTTCTTCTCGATGACCACGTTGCGGCCCTTCGGACCGAGGGTCACCTTGACGGCGTCGGCGAGCTTGTTCACCCCCTTGAGGATGGCGGTGCGCGCCTCCTCGCTGTAGGTGATCTTCTTGGCCATTATGCAATACCTCCTGAAGCTTCAGTCAGTCTGTCGTATCTGGAGTCGGGGATCGGAGCAGGTCACTTCTCGAGCACGGCCAGGATCTCGTCCTCCCGCAGGATGACGTAGTCCTCGCTCTCGATCTTGACCTCGCTGCCGGAATACTTGCCCATCAGGATCCGGTCGCCCTTCTTGACGTCCATCGGCGAGCGGTTCCCCTCCTCGTTGAGCTTGCCCGGTCCGACGGCGACCACCTCGGCCTCCTGGGGCTTCTCCTTGGCGGTGTCCGGAATGATGATGCCGCCCCGGACCTGCTCCTCCTGCTCGATGCGCTTGACCAACACTCGATCGTGCAGCGGACGAATGTTCACGGTTCGATTCCTCCTTCAAAATCGGTCTAGTCGAATTGGTTTGGGGCTCGACGGCGAGCGCGACCGCAGGAGGCGGCGTTAAGGTTGTTAGCACTCACCTCCGTCGAGTGCTAACAGTGTACGAGCGAGGCCCCGGGGTGTCAAGCCCCGCCGGGTCGGACGGGCTCGGCCCGCACCAGCGCGTGCGCCTCCAGCTCGCGCACCAGGGCTTCGAGGTCGGCCCACAGACGTTCCGGGGACACGTCGTATCGTCGCGCGAGGGTCCGGTGGATCTCGGACAACCGGCGGTGGTCCTGCAGGAGCTCCCAGAACGCCGCACCCACTTCATCGAGGCCGAAATAGACCTCCCGCGCCGAATCGAGCAGAACCACCTCGTCGACGACCCGCTGAGACAGGACGCCGTCGGAGACCGTGATGAGGAGGTCGTCGGGATCGTCGGGCAAGACGGGGGTGATGCTACAGCATCGCCGCCGACGCGTCACCGGGCTCGCGGCGTGGACAGGAGCATCGTCGGGGAGGCGCACCGCCTCCGGTGGAAACGGATGGGCCGCCGACATGCCGTCGCATTTGCAGGATACCTAATCTAGTGCCTCCGGACGGCGTTCCGGGACAGCCTGCAGCGCCGAAATCGTCCTGTGCTGTATACTCGACGGATCTTGAACGTTCTGTATCCTGGCCAATGGATTCGCGCATCTCGCGGCGCCCGCGAGCCCGAAACGAAATGCCTATATTGGTATCTGTAAAATATTCTGATTCCATGGAACCTCCCGAACTCCGGCGGCGGCCGACGGGCTCGCCCCGAACCGCCGGAAAGCCGGCGCTCCCGACCCCTGGACCCTCGAGGAACAGCCCATGAGCAACCTTTCCCACCCGCGACGTTTCGTTCGCCTGGCAGGCCCCCTCGTCTCCTGCCTCCTGGCCCTCACCGCGGCGAGCCCCGGGGCCGCGCAGCCCACGGTCAACGGCTGGTTCTACGGCGACGGGGACGACGCCCTGTACTTCCCCTATTCCACGTCGGAGTACGGGAGCGTCCTCTACTCCTACTTCGATGCGCCGAACACGCGGCTCTACGTGGCCCTGGTCGTGACCCACGCGGTCAACGACACCGTGTGCAGCACGACGAAGGCCTACACCGGCAGCGCGGGCTGGAACCCGCCGCGCGGCTGCGACCGCCTCACCGACTCCGAGTTCGCGGAGTTCTCCCTCGAGTGCGCCCCGGGCTCGCCCAACGCCTGGACCTGGATGCAGGGCTTCGCCTGCTCGCAGACGGCGGGACCGCCGACCAGCGATTGGGTGTCGGATGCGACCTGCGGGGCCAGCTCTCCGGCCGCCGACTGGCCCCCCAGCATCGTCTCGTCGTCCTCGTTCGTGCAGAACGCGAACACGTACCAGTCCGGCTCGTTCACTCCGGCCTGGGACCTGTACGTGGACGGGATGGTCGTCGACGACTGGAAGAGCCCGTTCGTCTCCTCCGCTCCGAACGACGTCACCCAGGTGCCCGGCTACGACACCTTCAGCGGGAGCGGGTACCAGTGGGAGTGGTCCATGGTGTACGAGTGGTCGGTGGACCTGGGGCCGGGCGGCGCCGACTGCGGCCCCGAGCCCATCTACTTCGTCACCGGAGTCTCGCATCACTCGCCGTCGAAGAACAGCGACGAGAACGACGACTTCCCGCCGCCGGACGATCCGGAGGAGCTGATCTTCTCCGACTGGGGAGACCTGCCGGACGTCTACGGCACGACCGAAGCCGCCGGAGGAGCGCG
>JASFUJ010000341.1:0-4885 GCA_050050355.1 Acidobacteriota bacterium | reverse complement strand
AGCAGGCTCTCGAACAGCGGCTCGCCCGCCGCCACGTCGCTCCAGCGGTGGACCTCCGCCAGGGGCGTCTGCTCGTGATCGCGCAGCTCCACCAGCCGCTCCTGGAGCCGGCGGAGCCACGGGGCCAGCCGCTCGTCCCCGTCGATCCGCACCCGGACCGGGAGGGTGTTGATGAACAGGCCCACCATGGCGGAGGCGTCGCGCAGCCCGGTGGGGCGCCCGGAGACGACGGTGCCGAAGACCACGTCGTCGACGCCGGCCCAGCGGGCCAGCACCAGGGCCCAGGCCGCCTGGACGAGGGTGCCGACGGTGACCTCGGCGCCGCCCGCCAGCGCTTCCAGCGCGGCGCTCAGGGCCGGATCGAGGCGCCGCAGGCGCGACGCGGTCGCCGGCCGGCCGCGGAGGCTCCCCCGCGAGGCTGCGCCGGCACCGGCACCCCCGGAGGCGCGATCCCCCGGGAGCGGCGTCGCCGCCCGGAAGCCCGCGAGCTCCCCGCGCCAGAACGTCTCGGCCCGGGAGCGGTGAGGCTCCGCGTCGCGGCGCTCCAGGAAGGAGACGTAGTCCTCGTAGGGGCGCGCCGGCGGCAGGCGGGGCTCGCGCCCGGCGGCCAGGGCCTCGTAGGCGGCGAAGACCTGCCGCAGCACCAGGTGGAGGGACCAGCCGTCGAGCAGCAGGTGATGGTAGCTCCAGAGGAGCCGCCAACGTCGCTCGCCGGTGCGCACCAGCGTCAGCCGGAGGAGCGGGGGCCGCTCCAGCTCGAACCCCCGCCGGCGATCGGCCTCGACCCGCGCCTCGAAGCGGCTCTCCAGCTCCTCGGAGTCCGGGCCCCTCTCGCCGTCGCCTCCCCGCCAGTCCTCCTCGCGCCACGGCAGCTCCACACCGCGGCGCACCACCTGCACCGGACGCTCCACCCCCCGCCAGTGGAACGAGGCCCGGAGCGCCGGATGGTGCGCCACCACCCGCTCCCAGGCCCGCCGCAGCAGCGCCGGGTTCAGGTCGCCCTCCACGGTGCACGTGGCCTGCTCCACGTAGAGCCCGACCTCCGGATCGCTCAGGCTGTGGAACAGGAGCCCCTCCTGCATCGGCGTCAGCCGGTAGATGGTCTCGACGCCCCGGGCGCTCATCCGTCCTCCCCGAGGTCGTCCAGCAGGCGCTCCAGATCGCCGGCGCCCAGGTCGGAGTGGGGGAAGTCGGATGCGTCGAGCGCCTCCGCGGCGCCCTCCCGCTCGCCCTCGCCGGCGGCCCGGGCGAGTCTCCGGAGCATCGCCACCGTGCGCTCGGCCAGGGCCTCCACCTCGCTCCGCCGATGGACCGACGGGCTGAAGGTCCAGACGGTGTGGAGCTCGTCGCCCAGCACGAAGGCCACCAGCTCCAGCGGATGGGGCCGCGGCGCCCGCGGGTGCCGCACCGGCCCGGCCCCGCCGGCCACGAGCCGGAAGTCGCCGAACGCCTCATCGAGCCGGCCCAGGAAGTTGAAGGAGAGGGCCGGCCTCGGCAGCCCGGCGAGGGCAGCCTGGAGGGGGTCGGCGGGGTCGGCGGGGTCGGCCGGGTCGACCGGGTCGACCGGGTCGGGCCAGCGCAGGGCGGCGTACCCCACACCCCCCGACGGGACCGCCCGGAGAGCCTCCTTGACCGCGCGCAACATCCTCGGGACGCGCCGGCCGACGCCGGAGCCGGGACCGGACGCGCCGCCCTCCCGGTCGTCCCCGTCCCGCCGCTCCGGCAGCCGGACGCGGACCGGGTACTGGGTGGTGAACCAGCCGACCGTCCGGGAGAGGTCGAGGGCCTCCCCGGCGGACCGCGCCGGGAGCCGCCGGCCGTGCCCTTCCATCTCCACCCAGGCCGTGCCGGTCTCGCCTCCGGGGCCACGCTCCGGGTCCAGGGCGGCGGTCACGGCGGCGAGGATCAGCTCCTCCAGGCTCGCCCGGAGGGTCTCGGGGACCTCGGTCACCAGCCGCCGCGTCACCTCCGGCGGCACCCCGGCCGTGACGCTCCCGGCCCGGGCCTCGGTCTCGCGCCGCTCCTTCGCGGAGCCGCCCGGGGCCTCGCCGCCCGACCCGGCCACCCCGCGCCAGAAGGCGCGCTCCTCCGCCGACCGCTCCGGGTCCCGCGCCCACTCCGCGAGCGCGTCGACCCAGCGACGGTAGGAGGCGGTACGGCGCGGCGCGGCGACCCGTCCGGAGGCCGAGCCGGCCGACCGGTGCAGGTCGTCCAGGAGCACCCGGAGCGACACCGCGTCGGCCACCAGGTGGTGCACCAGCACCAGGAGCTGTGTTCGGGGTCGGGACCGCGACCGGGGCCGGGGCCGGGACCGGCCCGGTGCACCCGGCCGGTCGAACCGGACCAGCCGGAAGAGCGGCCCGCGCGCCAGATCCAGGCTCCCCTGGAGGGCGGCGACCGCCGCCCGTGCTGACCGCTCCTCCGCCTCCGGCGGGAGCGCTCTCAGGTCGACGGCGGCGACCGGTCCCGGGACCCCGGGCCGGTCGTCCGGAGCGGCGGGCTCCACCTCCTGGCGCCAGCCCTCCGGGGCTCGGTGGAACCGGGCCCGGAGCATGTCGTGACGGAGCGTCAGCGCCCTCGCGGCCCGCTCCAGACGGTCGAGGCGCAGGCGCTCGGCCCCCGCCACCACCCCGTCCCGCGGCTCGAGCAGCAGGGCCATGTTCCAGTGGTCGGGCACGGGCGGATCGAGGCCCTCCAGGAGCCAGCGCTGGGCGGGTCCGAGCGGCACGGCACCGGAGACCGGCCCCTCGTCCACCACCGCTCCGGACCCGGCGGTGGCGCCCGACCCCACCACCGCCGCCAGACCGGCCACGGTCGGGTGCTCGAACAGGTGGCGCGGCTGGAGGGGAAGGCCGGCCTCGACGGCGCGGGAGATCACCTGGATCGCCAGGATCGAGTCGCCGCCCAGGTCGAAGAACCGGTCGTGGACGCCCAGCCGCTCGAGCCCCAGGACCTCGCGCCAGATCCCGGCGAGGGTCTCCTCGGCGGCGGTGGCCGGGGCCTCCCCGCCCGCGGCCGCCGCCAGGGCCTCCTCCGGCGCCGGGAGCGCCGCCCGGTCCACCTTGCCGTTGGCCGTGAGCGGCAGGGCGTCCACGGCCACGAACAGGCTCGGGATCATGAACTCCGGCAGCCGCCCCTCGAGGAACCCCCGGAGCGCCCCAGGGTCGTGGTCGTGGCCGCCCGACGTACCGGACCGGCGCAGGACCACGTAGCCCACCAGGCGGCCGGACCGCAGGTCGACCACCGCGTCCTCCACCGCCGGGTGCCCCTCCAGGGCCGCCTCCACCTCGCCCGGCTCGATCCGGTAGCCCCGGACCTTGACCTGGCGGTCGAGCCGTCCCAGGAACTCGAGCCTGCCGTCCGGGCGCCACCGCACCCGGTCCCCGCTGCGGTAGAGGCGCGCCCCTTCCCCGGAGCCGACGCCGGAGCCGGCTCCGGACCCGCTCGGGCCGAAGGGGTCTGGAACGAACCGCTCGGCGGTCGCCGCGGCCCGTCCGCGGTACCCCCGGGCGAGCCCCGCGCCGCCGATCGACAGCTCGCCGGGCACGCCGGGGGGGGTCGGCCGCAGGCTCCGGTCGACCACGTGGACGCGGGTGCCGGGCACCGGCCGGCCGATCGGGATCGATCGGGTCGACCCGGTCGGGCCGACCGGGTGGCAGCAGGTGAAGGTGGTCGCCTCGGTCGGCCCGTAGCCGTCGACCAGGGCGAGCTCCGGGAGCTCGTCCAGCACCGCCTGCACGGCAGCGGGCGAGAGCACGTCGCCCCCCGAGAGGAGCCGGCGGAGACCGCCGAGCATGGCGGGCCGCCGGTCCGCCACCAGGTGGAACAGACCCGCGGTCAGCCAGAGCACGGTGACCCGGTGCCGGGCGAGAGCGGTCTCCAGGCCTTCGAGGCCCCACCCCGGACCCGATCCCGACTCCGAACCCGAACCCGACTCGGGCCGGACCCCGGCCCGATCCTCCGGCGACAGGGCCAGGCGGGCCCCCCGCCCCAGGGCGCCCCAGAGCTCGAAGGTGGAGGCGTCGAAGGCGAGCGGGGCGAGCGCCAGCAGGACGTCGGCCGGACCGATCGGGGCGTAGGCGTCGAGGCCCTCGACCAGGCGCACCACCGCCCGGTGGGGGACGGCGGTGCCCTTCGGCTCGCCGGTGGAGCCGGAGGTGTAGAGGACGTAGGCGAGGCTCTCCGGATCCGGACCGGACTCGGGGCCGGATCGAACCGGCTCCGGCTCGTCCGCGCCGGCGGCGCCGGCGGGATCGATCACCGGCACCCCGGCCCGCCGGAAGACCTCCACCGCCTCCGCGTCCGCTCCGCCGGCGACCAGGGCCGCCCGCACCTCCGCGTCGGCCACCAGGAAGGCCCGCCGCGGCTCCGGGTAGGACGGATCGACCGGCACGTAGCAGCCGCCGGCCTCCAGCACCGCCAGCAGGGCCACCACCTGGTCGATCGAGCGGGGCACCGCCACGGCCACCGGGGCGTCCGGGCCGACGCCCTCCGCGACCAGCCGGCGGGCCAGCCGCCGGGCTCTGCCGGTCAGCTCCCGGTAGGTGACCTGCCGGGAGACCCCGGAGGCACCGGGCGGCTCCTCCAGCGCCACCGCGTCCGGCGACCGGCCGGCCCAGTGGGTCACCAGGTCGACGACGGTCGTCCGGCGCGGCGCGCCGGGCCCGGCCCGGGGCCAGTCCCAGGCCGGCTCGTTCCACTCGTGGAGGAGCTGGTGACGGGTCGCCGGCCGCAGGCGCGCCAGCGTCGAGAGCGCCGCGTCGGGACACTCGACGGCCGCGGCGAGCAGGTCGTGCCAGTCTCGCTCGAGCCGGGCCATGGTCGTGTCGTCGAACAGGTCGGTGTTGTAGTCGAGCCACCCCTCCGGGCCGTCGTCGGCCTCGAA
>JASFUJ010000340.1:0-4885 GCA_050050355.1 Acidobacteriota bacterium | reverse complement strand
CGTGGCCGCGTTCCTGGAGATCTTCGCCGTGACGCCGAACCCGATGACGAGCAGGACGAGGCTCCAGATCGTGAACAGGTCGAAGCTCGAGAGCAGGGCCAGCAGCGCCGGAGACGCGTCCTCCGGGGCGAAGAAGGCCGGGCTCGACGCCAGGAGCGAGCCCCGCTGGGCCACCTCCGGATCGATGCTCTCCGTGGTCAGCAGCAGGGGCAGCGAGACCAGCGCGGAGACCGCCTGGGGCATCAGGCCGTGCAGGGTGGTCGAGTAGGCCCGGACGAACGGCCCCTCGCCGCCCGCGAGCCGGGAAGAGCCCCACAGGACCAGAGCGATCACCAGGTAGGCCAGGACCATGAAGACCAGCCCGATCACCGGAAAGAACGGCCGCATGCGCTCCATCACCGAGGCCGCCTGGTCGACCTGCCGCTCCAGCTCGTCGCCGCGCATGCCGCCGTCTTCGAGCTGCTGGCGGATCAGGTCCCTCTGGGCGCCGGTGTCGAGCTTCTGGACGACCAGCGTGCTGACGAGCCCTCCGAGGACCAGCAGGATCACCAGGGCGACGATCCAGGTGGGTCGTTCGGAGAGCTCGCCGAAGGTCTTTCCGGGCGAGAACAGGACGGAGACGGCGCGGCGGAACGAGCTCATGACACCTCCCTCTACGGTCGACCCGGCCGGGGTATTCACCCGGGACGCGGGAATGGAGGCTCGGGATCGGCCTGGATGGGCCCTCAGGCTCCCGAGCGGAACAGACCTCCCAGACCGAACCGGCGCCCCTCGGCGACCGAACCGCCGTCGATCTCCACGCCCTTCTGCTCCAGCAACCGGCCGATGGCCCGGTAGTACCGCGCGAGGGCCGTCCGGTAGGTGGTCACCGCGGTGACCTCCCGGCTCCTGGCCTGGGTGAGGTCCTCCTGGATCTGCAGCACCCGGAAGCTCGACGACATGCCGTTCTCGTAGCGCTTGCGCTCGGCTTCCAGGTTCCTCTCCTCGAGCCGGCGCGAGACCCGGGCCGACTCGATCTGCTTGGCCGCGGTCTCGACCCCCCGGGCGGTGGTCCGGACCTCGGTGATGATCTGCTTGCGGAGCTGCTCGAGCCCGGCCAACCCCTGCTCGAGCGCGAGATCCGCGATGATCTTCTGCTCCCTGCGCTGCCGGTTCTGCAGCGGGTAGGAGAACTGGAGCTGAACGCTCCACTCGTCGAAGTCCCGGTCGAGGATCTGCTCGTACGAGTCGCCGAAGCCGCCCATCTGAGCGGGGGTGATCTCTCCGGTCACCGGATCGACCATCTCGTCCACGTCGCCGGAGAGGCCGGAGAGGTTGTAGTTCAGCACCAGATCGATCTGCGGCAGGATCTGGTCCCGGAAGTACTCGGTGTCGATCTCCAGCGTCTCGATCCGCGCCAGCTCCGAGGCGATCTCCGGGCGCTCCTGGAGGGCGGTCTGGATCGCCTCGTTCACGTCGACCGAGATGCGCTCGCTCTCCGGATCGGTCTCCGGGACGATCGGCAGCTCCCACAGGCGGCCCTCGTCGAGATTGAGAAGCTGGCGCAGCCGGTCCGCGGCGTCACCGATCGCCGCCTCGGCGCGGATGATGTCCTCTTCCCGGCCGGCGATGCCCGCCTCGCTCTGCACGAGCTCGAGGGGGGCCAGGGTGCCGACCTCGACCCGGATCCGGTTCTGCTCGTGGAGCGTCTGCGCCAGGCGCAGCGCCTCCTGGGCGACGACGAGCTGGTTGCGTGCCTCGACCAGGTCCCAGTAGGCGATCTCCACCTCCTGGATGGTCGTGGCCACCTGCTGCTCGACGATCTCCATCGACTGGGTCTGCTGGGCGCGGGCGACCAGGATGTTGCGCTCCGTGGGAAGGGTGCCGAAGTTGCGCAGCAGCGGCTGGGTGTAGGTGAGGTCGGTGCCCGCCTGGTAGAACGGGTTGAGGAAGACGTTCCGGCTGTTGGTGTCCTGGGTGAACCCGAAGGTGGTGAGCTCCAGGGTCCCGCCGGTGGGCACGAGCTGCGTCAGCCCGAGCTGATAGCTCTCGGCCGTCTCCTGGGTCACCGGAACGCCCTCCACCGCCGCCACCGTCGGCTGGGTCGTGTCCCGATAGTTCAGCCCGCCCGTGAGCTGCAGATCGTAGATGCCCAGGTTCTGCAGCACCCCGTGGTGGGACTGGATCCAGTTGTAGCGCTCGATCACCAGGCCCAGGTTCCTGCGCAGGGCGACGGTGATGGCCTGGTCCAGGGAAAGGTGGATCCCCTCCTCGTCGACCTGGACGCCCGGATCCGGCAACCGGTCCAGCGCCGTCGGCTCGAGGTCGAGCTCCAGGGCCCGGGCGCCGTCCGCGGCGACCCCGAACAACCCGATGCCAGCGATCAGAACGGCCAGAACGGCGCGGCCGATCGGCGTCGGCCGCGAGCGCAGAAGTGTTCGAATCGGTGTCATGCCTTGTATCACCCTTCTCGTTGGACTCGGTTGGTATCGGTGGGGGCGGTCGGACACGGTGCGCCCATCGAGCCGGACCCGCCGCACTCTGAGGGTGTACGTCCCCGACCCCCGAAGGTTTCCAATCCACGGCCGCGTTGCAATCCCCGGTCCACCCGCCGCCGCGGGCGGCGCCTGCGGCCGGACGGAGCCCGCGCGTCCGGGCCGTTCCGCCGGGCCGGGTGCGGGGCCGTTCGATTCCGGGACGGGATCGTCCGGCGCCGGACGGTTCTCCGCCCCGGCCTCATCCGGCCTCCTCGGGGCGCAACGGCGCGGCGTGGCGCCGGTGCCCGGGCCGCAGGCGCGGGATCGCACGCAGCAGGTCGCGAGTATATGCGTGCGCGGGGGCGGCGAAGATCTCGGAGGTCGCCGCCTCCTCGACCACGCGGCCCCGGTGGAGCACCGCCACCCGGTCGGCGATCCGTTCCACCAGCGCCAGGTCGTGGGCGATGAACAGGACGGCGAGCCCCAGGCGCTCCCGGAGGTCCCGGAGCAACCGGATCACCTGGGCTCTCACCAGCAGGTCGAGGGCCGAGACCGCCTCGTCCGCCACCAGCAGCTTCGGCTCGCTGGCCAGGGCGCGTGCGATGCCGATGCGCTGGCGCTGGCCGCCGGAGAACTGGTGCGGATAGCGGTCGAGCGCCGCGGCGGGCAGCCCCACCAGGTCGAGGAGCCCGGCGACCCGCTCGCCGATCCCACCCGGTGCCACCACCCGGTGGGCGCGGAGCGGCTCGGCGAGGACCTCGCGCACCCGCATCCGCGGGTTCAGGCTGTCCTGGGGATCCTGGAAGACGATCTGGAAGTCGCGGCGGCGGCGGCGGAGCTCCGCGCTGCCGAGCCGCGCCAGGTCCTCCCCCTGGAACCGCACGCTGCCGGCGTCCGGCTCGATCAGCCGGAGCAGGCACCTGCCGAGGGTCGTCTTGCCGCTCCCCGACTCCCCCACCAGGGCCAGGCACTCGCCGGCCTCCAGGCGGAGGTCGACCCCGTCGAGCGCCAGCACCCGCCGGCCCGGTCCCCACGGAGGGCCGGATCGGGCGCCGCGGGGGAGCCGGTAGGTCTTGACCAGCCCGCGGGCCTCCAGCAGCGGGGCCGAGCTCACGCCACACCTCGAACGCCGCGGTCCGCGGCCGCCGCCACCAGCTCGCGGGTGTGCGGGTGGGAGGGGGCGACGAACACCTCTTCCACGGTCCCCCGCTCCACGATCGCTCCGTCATGGAGCACCAGCACCCGGTCGCAGGTCTCCGCCACCACCGGCAGGTCGTGCGTGATGAGCAGGACGGCCAGGCCGAGCTCCCGGCGGAGATCTTCGAGGAGGTCCAGGATCTGCGCCTGGGTGGTCACGTCGAGGGCCGTGGTCGGCTCGTCGGCGAGCAGGACGTCCGGGCGGCAGGCGAGGGCCATGGCCAGGACCACCCGCTGCTTCTGGCCGCCCGAGAGCTGGTGGGGGTAGGCGTGGAGGCGCCGTCGGGCGTCGGGCAGGGCCACCCGCTCCAGCAGGCGGACGACTTCCCGCCGGGCCTCGCGCCGGGAGATCCTCCGGTGTGCGCGGATCGCCTCGGCCACCTGGAACCCGACGTTGAAGGTCGGGTTCAGCGCAGCGGCCGGGTCCTGGAAGACCATGGCGATGCGGCGGCCCCGGATCCTCCGGAGCGCGCTCTCGCCGAGGGTCAGGAGGTCGGCGCCGTCGAGCAGGACGCGGCCGGCGGAGACCTGGACCCCCGGCGGCAGGAGGCCGGTCATGGCGTAGGCGCTCAGGCTCTTGCCCGCGCCCGACTCCCCCACCAGCCCGAGGATCTCCCCCGACTCCAGGCGGAAGGAGATCTCCCGGACCACCGGGACCGGCCCTCGGGGGCTCGGCACGTCCACCGTCAGGCCGTCGATCGCGAGCAGCGGAGTCATCGGGAGGGGGGGCGAGAGGGGCGAGGGGGCGATCAGGAAGCGAGCCGGCGCAGCCAGCTCACGGCCAGCGCCACGCCGTACCCGGTGGCGCCCCGGGACCCGTTCTGCTCCTTCGGGATCTGGGCGGTGCCGGCGATGTCCAGGTGGGCCCAGCGCTTCAGGTCGCCGACGAAGTTCGACAGGAAGGCGGCCGCCGTGCTCGCTCCGCCCCACCGGCCGCCGCTGTTCTTGAGGTCCGCGTGGGTTCCCTTCATCTCCTCGCGGAACTCGGTCCACAGGGGCATCCGCCACAGGCGCTCCCCGGCCTCCTCGGCGGCGGCCAGGAGGGCGTCGGCCAGCTCGTGGTCGGGGCTGAACAGACCCGCTCCGTGGTGCCCGAGGCTGACCACGCACGCTCCGGTGAGGGTGGAGAGCTCGAGCAGCGCGTCCGGCCCCTCCTCCACCGCCAGCGCAAGGGCGTCGGCCAGGAGCAGCCGACCCTCCGCGTCCGTGTTGATGATCTCGACGCTCTTGCC
>JASFUJ010000339.1:0-4887 GCA_050050355.1 Acidobacteriota bacterium | reverse complement strand
TGCCGGGAACGAGCGACGGGGCGGGACCCTTCGTCCCTTGGAGGACCTTGTAGCTCACGCCGGAGCCATGACGGAAACCCGGTGCCCCGGGCTCCGTACCACTCGGGAAACACTCGATCCGGTGCGGGCCGGAAGGCGCAATTCGTCCAGTCAGGCCCACTCCGGCCGGCCCGGGAGGTTTCCCCAGGAGGTTCCCCGATGGTCCGCTCGATCCACCGTCCCGTCCTCGTCTCGCTGCTCGTGGTGCTCTGGATCGCGTCTCCCGTGCCGGCTTCCGAGGCCGGTTCCGAGGCCGACCCGGACCCCTTCGTCGACCGGGTCGGGACGTTGCCGCTCTCCCGGGAGCTGGACGCCCGGGGGAACCTGGGCGGGGTGACGGTGGACCGGCTGGGGTTCGTGTACGTCTCCAACTTCCGGGACGCCGTCTGGCGGATCTCGCCCGAGGGCGAGGTCGAGACCCTGACCCGGAGCCTGTACGGCGCGTCGGGCAACGCGGTGGACTCCCGCGGCGACCTGGTCCAGGCCAACTTCCTGGGGGACACCATCACCAGGATCGCGCGGACCGGCGAGGTGCGCCCGTTCGTCACCGAGGGGCTCGAAGGGCCGGTGGGCATCGCGGTGGACCCTGAGGACGACACCCTCTACGTCTGCAACTGCCGGGGCAACTTCCTCTCCCGGGTCACGCCGGACGGCCGAGCCGAGCGGTTCGCCGAGAGCGAGCGTTTCGCCTGCCCGAACGGCATCGTCTTCGGTCCCGACGGGGACCTCTTCGTCACCAACTTCAACCACCACGACATCCTGCGGGTCACGCCCGAGGGTGACGTCAGCGTCTTCGCCACGGTACCCGGCGGAGCGGGCAACGCGCACCTCACGTTCGCCAAGGGGTTCTTCTACGTCACCAAGATCATCGCCAACCGGGTGGTCAAGGTCTCGCCGGACGGCGAGGTCTTTCCGGTCGCCGGGACGGGCCGGCCCGGCCACGAGGACGGCCCCGGTCCGGAGGCGACCTTCTACCGGCCCAACGGCATCGCCGTCTCACCGAGCGGCGACCGGCTCTACGTCAACACCCTGGTGGGCGAGTACTCGGTGCCCGAGCCGTCGACCCTCACCGTGCGGACCATCGAGCTGGCGACCCTCACCGGCGTCCTGGAGCAGGCGCTCGAGGCCGGCGGAGTCGAAGCGCTGGCGGCCGCCTACGAGCGCTTCTCGAGCCATCCGGTCCGGGGCTCCGAGGACACGGTGGCCGAGATGGTGGCCCTCGGGTATCGCTTCCTCTCGAGCCGGCGCATCCCGGAGGCGCTGACCGTCTTTCGCCTCAACGCCGAGGCTCATCCCGAAGCCCCCGCCGCCCAGTACAACCTGGGGGAGGCGTTTCGCTACACCGGCCGGACCGAGCGGGCGATCGAGCAGTACGAGCGGGTCCTGGAGCTCGATCCCGGCCACGAGCCGGCGGCCTCCCGGCTGCGGCAGCTCGCGCCGGAGAGCTGAGAGCGACGGGTCTGCGCGGCCCCGCCGGGCGGGCCCGGTTCGTGGACCGGCGGCTCACATCGCCTCGTGCTCGGTGCGGGCGATGATCTCCTCCTGGAGCTCGGTCGAGAGGTCGCAGAAGTAGTCGCTGTAGCCGGCCACCCGGACGATGAGGTCCCGGTGGGCCTCCGGGTTGCGCTGCGCCTTGCGCAGGGTGTCGGCCCGCACCACGTTGAACTGCACGTGGTGGCCGTCCATCTTGAAGTAGCTCCGCACCAGGTGGGCGAGGTTGCGGATCCCGGCGTCCCCCTCGAGGAGGGAGGGCGTGAGCTTCATGTTCAGCAAGGTGCCACCCGTCTTGAGGTGGTCCATCTTGCCGGCCGAGCGGATCACCGCGGTGGGCCCCTTGCGGTCGGCCCCCTGGACCGGGGAGATCCCCTCCGACAGCGGCTGCCCCGCCCGGCGCCCGTCCGGGGTCGCCCCGGTCACCGAGCCGAAGTAGATGTGGCACGTCGTGGGGAGCATCTCCAGGCGATAGTGGCCGCCCCTGGTGGTGGGCCGGCCGTCGATGAGCTCGAACAGCGTCCGGAAGGTCCGCTCCATCAGGGCGTCGGCGCGTTCGTCGTCGTTGCCGTACTTGGGCGTCCGGTTCACCAGCCACTGGCGGAGCGGCTCGGCGCCGGCGAAGTCCGAGTCGAGGATCTCCATCAGCTCCGGCAGCTCGACCTTGCCCTCCTCGAAGACCGTCTGCTTCAGGGCGGCCAGGCAGTCGGTGACCGTTCCGATGCCCACCGCCTGGATGAAGGTGTTGTTGTAGCGCGCGCCGCCGGCGTTGTAGTCCTTGCCCCGGGCGATGCAGTCGTCGATCAGCACGGACAGGAACGGCGCCGGCATCTCGTCGGCGTAGATCCGTTCGATGAGCTGGTTGCCCCGGATCTTGACGTCGAGGAAGTGCTCGAGCTGGCGCCGGTAGGCGGCGAACAGGTCGTCGAAGCTCTCGAACGCTTCCGGTGCTCCGGTGCGCGGCCCCACCCGCCGGGCGGTCCTCGGGTCGATCCCGTCGTGGAGCATCACCTCCAGGACCTTCGCCAGGTTGAAGTAGCCGGTGAGGATGAACGCCTCCTTGCCGAAGGCCCCGGTCTCCACGCAGCCGGAGCAGCCGCCGGCCCGGGCGTCCTCGAGGGTCTTGCCCTGGCGCACCTGCTCGGCCACCACCGCGTCGGCGTTGAACAGCGACGGGAAGCCGTAGCCCTTGCGGATCACCCGCAGGGCGTGCTCGAGGAGCGCGTCCGGGGTCTTCCGGGAGACCTGGACGTTGTTGCTGGGCTGGAGCAGGTGCATCTCGTCGATGACGTCGAGCAGCAGGTGGGTGAGCTCGTTCGAGCCGTCGGAGCCGTCCTCGTGCAGGCCGGCCAGGTTGATGTTGGCGAAGTCGGTGTAGGTGCCGCTCTCGGCGGCGGTCACGCCCACCTTGGGCGGCGCCGGGTGGTTGTTGAACTTGACGAAGAAGGCCTCCAGCAGCTCACGGGCCCGCTCCCGGGTCAGGCTGCCGTCGGCCAGACCCCGGCGGAAGAAGGGCTCCAGGTGCTGGTCCAGGTGGCCCGGGTTGAAGGAGTCCCAGCCGTTGAGCTCGGTGATCACCGCCAGGTGGCAGAACCAGTAGGACTGGAGCGCCTCGTGGAAGCTCCGGGGGGCGTGAGCCGGCACGCGGGAGCAGATCTCGGCGATCTCGAGCAGCTCGGCCTCGCGCTCCGGGTCGGTCTCCCGGTCCGCTCGCTCCCGGGCCAGCTCGGCATGCCGCTCGGCGAACAGGATCACCGCGTCGCAGGCGACGTCCATGGCCCGGAGCTGCTCCCGCTTGTCGTAGGCCTCCGGATCCGCGGCGAAGTCGAGGGCGTCGATGGCCGCGGCGATCTCCCGCTGGAAGTCCCGCAGGCCCTTGCCGTAGATCTTGCCGTCCAGCACCGTGTGTCCCGGGGCCCGCTGCTCCATGAACTCGGTGAAGACGCCCGCCTCGTAGGCGGCGTGCCACTCTTCGGGCAGCGCGGCGAAGATCCGGTCCCGCAGCGAGCGCCCGCGCCAGTAGGGGATGACCGTCTCGCCGTAGATCTCCCGGCACGGGGCGGGCACCCGGTAGCTGGTCTTCGGACGGCTGTCGAGGATCTCCAGGTCCTCCAGGCTGTGGCAGGTGAGCTCGGGGAAGGTGGGCACCACCTTGGGGGCCGGCCCGCGTTCACCGACGATCAGCTCATCCTCTCCCATCCAGAGAGTCTTCTCGGCGCACAGGTGGTGGAACGCCCGGGCGCGCAGGACGGGGGCCGAGTGCCGGCCGAGCTCGGCCCGGTAGAAGTCGGTCAGGAGCTCCGCCCGTTCGGCGGACAGGCTCGGCACGGCGTCCAGGCTCTCGCGGCGGAGCCGCTCGGTTCTCGGCGTCATCTCGTCTCGTCCCTTCTCGGTGATTCGCCGAGCCCGGTCTCGAGCCCGGACCGGCGGACCACCCCGGCGAGCATCTCCAGCCGGGCCGGGTCCACCCGTCCGATGCTCCGGTGACTTTCGCCCGGCCCGGTCGGCCCGGTCGATCCGGGCGGCCCGGCCTCGGCCAGCCGCTCCCGCTTGTGCAGGCCGTGGGCGTGGTAGGGCAGCAGGTCGACCCGGCGGACTCCGGGGAGAGAGGCGGCGAAGCGGGCGGTCGCCTCCAGGTTGGCGCGATCGTCGTTGAGCCCCGGGATGACCGGTACCCGGATCCTGATCGCGCCCCGGGACCCCTCGGGCGGCGCGGGGAGCTCGGCAAGGGCGGCCAGGTTCTCCAGGATGCGCCGGTTGGAGACCCCGGTCAGCTCCCGGTGCCGCTCGCCGTCCATGTGCTTGAGGTCGAACAGGAACAGGTCGGTCCACGGCGCGATGCGCAGCAGGTCCTCGCGCCGGCAGAAACCGGAGGTGTCCACCGCCGTGCGCACTCCCTCGGCCCGGCAGGCCTCGAGGGCCGCGGCCAGGAAGTCCGGCTGGGCCAGGGGCTCGCCGCCCGAGAAGGTCACCCCGCCCCCGGAGTCATCGAAGAACAGGCGGTCCCGCAGCACCTCGGCGAGCAGCTCGTCCACCGTCATGGAGCGGCCCACGATCTGGCGGGCTTCCGCCGGGCAGACCTCGGCGCAGGTCCCGCACAGGGTGCAACCCGGGACGAGCTCGGGCACGAGCCGGAGCAGGGGCCTGCCGTTCCCCGCAGCCGCGCCTCCCGGAGACAGGGTTTCGAGCGCCGCCAGCCGGCCCGTGGGGCAGGCCTCCACGCACTGGCTGCAGTGGATGCACCGGCTCTCCAGCGTCGACAGCTCCGGCTCGGCGCGGATGCTCTCCGGGTTGTGGCACCAGACGCACCGCAAGGGGCAGCCCTTGAGGAAGACGGTCGTCCGGATCCCCGGACCG
>JASFUJ010000338.1:0-4889 GCA_050050355.1 Acidobacteriota bacterium | reverse complement strand
TCCTCGACGCCCTCACCCCCGAGGAGCGGGACGCCGTGCCGGGCGGCACTCTCATGGTCCGCGACCGCACGGGCGTCGTGGTGCGGCTGGTGGTCGGCGCCGGGGAGATCCACATCCAGTGGCCGCGGGAGGACTGGTCCCAGGCCGAGCCGGTCGATTTGGAGACCATCCTGGCCGAAGCCGATCCGTTCTCGGCGCGCATCTCCGGGCGCGTCCGCCTGAACGCCCCACCGGGCGCCGAGGATCGCCTGGAGGAGTTCGTCGACGACTTCGAGGGCCTCTACCCCGAAGGCGACCTGCGGCTGGAGCGGGACGGCGGCACCCTCCACGCCTCGCTCCGGGACGTCAACGTGGGCCCCGAGCAGCTCCTCGCGACCCTGCGCGGCCTGGCCGACCCGATCGACTCCCTGGAGGGCGACCTGGAGGTGGGCTCGTTCGTCGAGCACGCCCTCGACCGGGACTTCCGCCTGAAGCTCCGCGGCGGCATGGCCCGGGCCGAGCGGCCGGCCCTCTGGCCGGACGGGTGATACCGAGGCGTCAGCGCGACGATCTCCGGGTGCGGGCGCCCCCTGCCTCCCCCACAGGCCGGCTCCCGCCGGCCGTCCCGATCGACCAGGAGGAAGGGGGACGGGGGGTGTGGAGGGGAGATCCACAGGACCGCCGCCCCCTGCCTCCCCCACAGGCCGGCTCCCGCCGGCCGTCCCGATCGACCAGGAGGAAGGGGGACGGGGGGTGTGGAGGGGAGATCCAGAGGACCGGCCCGGGCCCGGCCGTTCAGCCGCCCCCCGCCAGCTCCAGGAGCTTGCGCACGGTCCGCCAGTTGCGGAGCGTGCTCACGGTCTCCAGCCGGGAGTCGAAGTACCGGGTGGTGAGCTTCGTCCGGGCGACGCCCTGCGGGCAGCACAGGTAGACCTCCCGCCCCCGCACCGTGTACCGGTCCGGCGGGGAACGGTCGGGGTCGAGGGCGGCGACCTGCGCCGCCGCCGGCGCGTCCCGCAAGAACAGCACGTGGAGGGCCTTCTCGTCCACGCCCTCCTCGACGGACGGGTCGACGAACGGGTTGCTCGCGGCCACCTCGGCGAGCTCCGCCGCGCTCCGGGTGACCACCGGAGAGGTGAAGCCGAAGCGGGCCTCGATCTCCCGCCCGATCCGCTCCGGCACCCGCGCCGCCAGATCGGGCTCCGCGGTGAACACCACGTTGCCGCTCTGGATGTAGGTCCGGACCTCCCCGCACCCGGCCTCCTCGAAGATCGAACGCAGCGCGGCCATCGGCAGCTTGTGCTTGCCGCCCACGTTGATTCCCCGCAGCAGGGCGATGCAGGTCCGGGACATGGCTCCGGAGTCTACCGCGCACCCCCGCGCCGCCTTCGGCCCGACGACCTCGCGTCCACCCGCCGGACGGTCGCCTCGGCGAAGCGGCGCGGGGACTCGGGGTCGAAGGGGAAGTAGAGGGAGGGCTCGATGAGCTCCAGCTCCATCAGCAGGAACCGCCCGCCGCACCGGACGAAGTCGGCCCGGGCGTAGAGCGGTGGACGGTCGAGGGCCGCGAGGGCGGCCTCGCCGGCCGCGAGCAGGGCCGGCTCGGCCTCGACCGTCCGGATCCGCCCGCCGTGCTCCTCCTGGACCCGGAAGTCGCCGGGCGTCGGGGTCTTGAGCACCGCGTGGCTGAAGACCCCGTCGAAGGAGAACAGGGAGTACTCCCCCTCCTCGACGATCCCGGTCAGAAACGGCTGGACCATCCCCGCCCGGCCCGCCAGGTCGCGCTCGGCCGCGGTCCGGCGCGCTTCGAGCTCGTCGCGCCGGATGCGGTGCGTCCGGTCCGCGTTGGCGCCCACCACCGGCTTGACCACGATCTCGCCCGTCCCGAGCCGGTCGAAGAGCGACGGCTCCAGCGGCGCGCCGGCCGCCCGCCAGAGGGTCGGCACGACGGCGACTCCCCGGTCCTCCAGGTCCCGGAGATAGGTCTTCTCCAGGTTCCAGCGGCACAGGTCCAGGCCGTTCTCCAGCCGGGTCGCGGCGTCGATCTCGGACAGGACGCGGAGGAAGTCCTCCGGTGCGTCCTGGTAATCCCAGGCCGACCGGATGACCACGATCTCGTACCGGGACCACTCGGCCTCCGCCCGCCAGGGCACCTCCTCCACCGCCCAGCCCAGGGATTCGAACCAGGGCACCGCGAGATGGTCGTAGGTGAAGAACCCCTCGAGGTCATCGGTGGCGAGGAAGGCGCAGGTGGGCGGCATGGGAACGTCTACGGCTCGAAGCCGTCCCGGTCGAAGAGTCCCTCCAGCTCCGAGCTGCCGGGAACGGCGCCCGCCAGGAGGTAGTGCCGCGTCTCCCCGGTCGCGAGCTGCTCGATCCAGACCTCGACGGTGGAGGTGGTGAAGCGGACCAGCGTGGGCCAGAGCTTGCCGTTGGGCTTGGGGCCGACGATCCGGACGAACAGCTCCGAGCGGCCCGGGACGGCGCCGGAGACGCACAGGGTCTCGGGGATGCACCCGGTCTCCTGCCGGACCGGGCGCTCGACGCCGCCCGAGGTGATCTGGACCCGGAACCGGAAGCCCGGGATCTCGGGCGTGGTCAGCCAGCCGTCGTCCGGGGCGGGGGGAGGCTCCGGATCGGGCTCACCCGGGGGCCCCACCAGCCGATGGAGCCGGCCGCCCGGGGCCGGGGCGTACTCGGTCACGTACAGCTCGCCCGCCTCGTCCTCGCCGAACGACGAGAGAGCGAAGCCGGTGTCGAGCAGCTCCGCGGCCGACCAGGCGCCGCCCCCCGGGTCGGGATCCGCCCCCCAGACGGTGCCGCGGCAGAAGTCGCCGTACACGTAGACCCCATCGAGCGGCGGGCTCGCCGCTCCCCGGTAGCGGAAGCCGCCGGTCACCGAGCAGCCCTCGTCGTGGGAGTACTCCAGGATCGGATCGACGAGCCCCGGAATCTCGCAGCCGGCGGGCGGGTCGAAGCAGTGGTCCCCCTCCTTGCGGCTCCAGCCCAGGTTCCATCCGGTCGGGCCGGCCGCACCCGCCGTGTCCGCCGGCAGCAGGTCGATCTCCTCCCACCGGCTCTGGCCCACGTCGCCCACGAACAGGTCGCCGGTGGCCCGGTCGAAGCCGAACCGCCACGGGTTGCGCAGGCCGTAGGCCCAGATCTCCCGGCGCGCGCCCGGTACGCCCGGGTACGTGGGGTTGTCCGGTGGGACGGCGTAGGGCAGGCCCGGATCCGTCCGGTCCACGTCGATCCGCAGGATCGCGCCCAGCAGGGTGGTGACGTCCTGCCCGTTGCCCAGCGGATCGCCGGCGCCGCCGCCGTCGCCCAGGCCGATGTAGAGATACCCGTCCGGCCCGAACGCGAGCTGGCCGCCGTTGTGGTTGCCGAACGGCTGGCCGAGGGCGAGAAGGGTCCGTGCGGAGGCCGGATCGGCCCGGTCCGGATCACCGGCCGAGACCCGGTACTCCACGACCCGGGTGTTGGCGAGCGGCACGGTGAAATGGACGAAGAACCGGTCGTCGTCCGGGAAGTCCGGATGGAACGCCAGCCCCAGGAGCCCCCGCTCGCCACAGCAGGAGACGACCCGGGAGAGGTCCAGGAACGGCTCCGGCAGGATCTCGCCGTCGCGGACGATCCGCACCGCCCCGGTCTGCTCCAGCACGAACAACCGGCCCGAGCCGTCCCCCGCGTGGACCGCCCCCACCGGCAGGTCCAGCCCGCCCACCACCGGCTCGAGCGACAGCTCCAGGGTGTCCGGTTGAGCCGCCAGGGGGGTGGGGGCGAGGAGCAGCGGGAGGGCCGGCAGCAGCAGGAGCAGCAGCAGGAGCAGCACCGGCGTCGGGATCCGGGTGCAGGTCATCGTCCACCTCACCGTTCCCGGTCCCTGTGCTCGGCCAGGATCTTGTCCACCCTCCGGCGCGCCGCCGCGAGGGGGGACTCGTCCCGCTCCGCGGCCTCCCGGAGGATCGTCGCGACGGAGCCCTCGATGGCGGCGACCCGGTCGTCGATGGTCTCGCGACCGGCCCCTTCGTGGAGCAGGAGGAAGGCGATGGCGCCGCCGGCGTTGCCGATGTAGTCCGGCACGTAGACGATGCCGCGCCGGTGGAGACGGCCGGCGTCGGCATCCTCCCGGAGCTGGTTGTTGGCGGAGCCGGCGACGATGCGGCACCGGAACCGGGGGATGGTGTCGGCGTTGACCGTGGCGCCGACGGCGCACGGGGCGTAGACGTCGCACGGGGTCTCCGGCACGGCGTCGAGGGGGATCACCTCCACGTCGCCCGACCCGCCCAGCTCCCGCGCCAGGCGGTCGGCCTTGGCGGCGTCCAGGTCGGCGAGGAGGAGCCGGGCGCCGGCCTCCGCGAGCCGGCGGGCGAGCGGATCGCCCACGTCGCCGAGCCCCTCGATCAGGACGCTGCGGCCGGCCGAATCGGGGTGCCCGAAGACGTGCTCCAGCGCCGCTCGCAGGCCCGCGTGGACCCCCCGGGCCGTGAACGGCCCCGGGTCCAGGGAGGCGCCGCCGGCCGGGTCGATGCCGAAGATGTTGCGGGTCCTGCGGGCGACCACGTTCATGGCGTCCGGCCCCGCTCCCAGATCGGGACCGGTGAAGAACGCCCCCCGGAGGCTTTCCACCAGCTCGCCGTAGCGCTCCAGCAGGCCCTCCCGCTCCCCCGGCTCGAGCGGGCGCGGGATCGCCAGCACCGCCTTGCCGCCGCCCCGGGCGAGGCCGACGCCGGCGAACTTGTAGGTCATCCCCTCGGCCAGGCGCAGGACGTCCAGCAGAGCGTCGGACAGGTCCGGGTAGACCTTCATCCGCGTGCCGCCCGCCGACGGGCCCAGGGTGTCGTCGTGGAGGGCGATCAGGATCCACGCGCCCGTGGACCGGTCGTGGCGCACCACGACGCCGTTGC
>JASFUJ010000337.1:0-4889 GCA_050050355.1 Acidobacteriota bacterium | reverse complement strand
GTCAACGGCTCGTCCCTGGTGATCTGGTCCTGGGGACCGCCCCTCCTGCTGGCGCTGGTCCGGGTGCGGAACCGTCCCGACGCCGCCCTGGAAGAGGCCCTCGGCGCCGGGGCCGAGCGCATCCGCGGGATCCTGGTGATCCTGTACGTGGTCGTGACCGCGGTCATGACCGCCCTGCCCTACGCCGCAGGCTGGCGCGGCGACCCCGTCACCGCCTTCCTCCTCGGCAACCGCTACCACCTGGTGGCCACCGGCGTCGGCGTCCTCTTCGCCTTCCTCTGGCGCCGGCGGATCACCGTCCATCCCGTCGACTCCTGAACCGGCCGGCCGCGGCCGGTGATCGTACCGTTCCCTTCATTTCGCATGTCCCTTCAACAGGAACGACATGCACGGAGCAATTGTAGAAGCACGGATCTTGGGGGGGCCCGGCCGGTCCGGGCGTACTGATGTGGACATCGGTCGGGCACCGCCCGTCGATCCCACACATGGACTCTTTTTGATGAGGAGGTTTTCCTTGAATTCATCCGATCCGACTTCATTTCGCAACCTCAATCTCTTCTTGACCATCGCCCTGGTGGTCCTGCTGGGGATGTCGGTCGGGGCGTCTCCGGCCGCCGCCAACTCCACCCAGGTCCTGATCTCGCACGGTCTGATCAGCCAGGAGGTGGGGGACGGCGGGGATCTCTTCTTCAGGGAGACGTTCGACGGCAACGGCCGCACCTGCGGCTCGTGCCACTCGGTCGAAGACAACCAGACCATCGGCCCCGAGTTCATCGCCACGCTGCCGGCCAACGATCCGCTGTTCGTGCATGAGTTCAATCCCGACCTCACGCAGCTCGAAGTTGGGCAGTTGCTCCGCGAGTTCGGCCTGATCCTCGAGAACGTGGACGGGATGGAGGATCCGACCAACAAGTTCGTCCTCCGTGGCACCCCCGCCAGCCTCTCGCTGGCCACCTCGATCGACCGGCCGGCGGGGAGCCTGCTGCCGCCGGACCCGCTCGGCAACAGCGGGGACGGCGCCTTCGCCGGCACCCTCAACAGCTTCCCGACCGGAGCGACGATGCAGCACTTCCCCAAGACGCTGGACCGCGTGGAGGGGGACGACTTCCGCCTGCCGACCCAGGCCGAGCTGGACCTCATGGAAGCCTTCATGCTCGAGCTCGGGCGGACCGAGGACCTGGACCTCCAGACGGTGAGCCTGTCGGACTCCGACGCCGAGACCGGCCGGCAGATCTTCCTCAACGACGGCTCCAACCTGTCCATCGCCGCCGGCAAGTGCGCCATCTGCCACTCCAACGCGGGCGCCAACCACGTGGACGGCGGCAACCGGAACTTCGACGTCGGCGTCGAAGAGGTGCCGCACCCCGCCCGGGACCTCATCCCGTTTCCCTTCGACGGCGGCTTCGGCACCGATCCCAACTCCGAGGGCACCTTCGGTGACGGAACCTTCAACACGCCGCCGCTGGTGGAGGCCGCGGACACCGGTCCCTGGTTCCACAACCACGTGATCGACGACCTCGAGGAGGCGGTGGCCTTCTTCTCCAGCACCTACTTCGAGGACTCGCCGGCCGCCGATCCGGACGACGGCGTGGGGCCGATCAACCTCCTGCCCGCGGAGTCGGACCAGGTGGCGGCGTTCCTGCGGGTGCTCAACGCTGGGTTCAACCTGGCCATCACCGACCAGCGCACCGCCGCCGCCATCAGCCTGGAGAACAGCTCCTCCAAGTGCAGCGGTGGTGGCGGAGGCGTCGAGCTGAGCGTGACCGGGGAGACCGGCGGCCTGACCGACAGCGCGAGCGGCGGCGGCGGCCTCCAGTGCCCCGACTCGATCGACGGCGGCACCAACGGCACGCGCGCCACGGTCGACACGCTGCTGGCCCTCGCCAACACCGAGGCGGCCGATGCCCTCGAGGTGCTGAACGACCGGGGTCTGAATCCCACGGCGGTCAGCCTGATCCAGTCGGGCATCGACAAGAACCAGCAGGCGATCAACACGAACGGCTCGAATCAGCGCAAGTCCCTGATGCAGAGCGCCCTCGCCGACTTCCAGTCGGCCAAGGCCGATCTCGGCACCGGGCTCGACTTCGTCCTCGGCGAGGCCAATCTGATGTTCTGACCCCGTCGGAGCCGTGATCGTTCGGGGGGCCCCGCTCCGGCGGGGCCTCTTTTCGTATGGGATGTCGTTTTTGCGTATGATCTGTACGTTCACGGATTCGAGATGTACATTTTGCCCATGAGATGGTGGTCCGGGCTGCCCGTCCCGTCTCCGGCCGGCGGCCGGCGGTGGACGGGCCGCTCCGCACGGACGGGGCGTTCGTGAATGGGACGGCACCGTCTCGGAAGCGGACGGCGGTGGGCCGTCCCCCGGCCGCTCCGCCCGCTGCGGCGGCCGGCGCCCGGTCGGGCCGTGACGCCCTCGAAGCGACCGCCCGGCAGGGGTTTCCGTCTCCGCTCCGGCTCGCCCGCCCCCCCTTCCGCCCGTCCCCGCCCCCGTGGCACGTCGCTTGCGGAGGCGCTTCGCGCCATGGACCGACTCCGGCAGGACCTCCGCCACGCCGTCCGCTCCCTCTCCCGCAGCCCGGGATTCACCGCCGCCGCCGTCCTGACCCTCGCCCTGGGGATCGGGGCCACCACCGCCATCTTCGGCGTCGTCGACGCCGTCCTGCTGAAGCCGTTCGGTCTGCCGGACGAGGACCGGCTGGTGACCGTATGGCAGGACGAGTCGGCCGGGGGCGGACCGGTCAAGGAGTGGACCGGCCGCTCGGTGTTCGCGGCCTGGCGGGACGGGGCCGGGCCCGACGGCGCCGGCAGCTTCGACGCCCTATCGGTGGTCACCGACTGGCGGCCGGACGTGACGATCGGCGACCGGCCCGAGACCCTGTCGGGGGCCGCCGTGAGCAGCGACTACTTCGACGTGGTCGGCGTCCGTCCGGCCCGCGGCCGGGGCTTCCTCCCGGAGGAGGACGTGGAGGGCAACGACCGGGTGCTGGTGCTCTCCCACGCGCTGTGGCAGCGCCGGTTCCGGGGGGATCCGGGCCTGATCGGCCGGGCCCTGACCGTCGGCGGCGAGCCGTACACGGTGGTCGGGATCATGCCGGAGGGCTTCCGGGGGCCGCTCGAGCCCCAGGCCGAGCTCTGGACCGTCCTCGCCACCCGGGGCGTCCGGGAGGACTGGGGCTCCTACTACCTGCGCACCGCGGGGCGGCTCGCGCCGGAGACCTCGACCGGGGCCGCCGAGGCGTCGCTGGAGCGGGTGATGGACCGGCTCGGCGCGACCCACCCGGCCGACTACGCCGAGACCGGCGTGACCCTGGAGCCGCTCCGGGAGACCGTGATCGGGCCGGCCCGCACACCGCTGGTGGCGGTGTTCGGGGCGGTCCTCTTCGTCCTGCTGATCGCCTGCGTGAACGTTGCCAACCTGATGCTGGTGCGCGCCGGCGACAGGGAGCGCGAGCTCGCGGTGCGGACCGCCCTCGGCGCCGGCCGGGGCACGCTGGTGCGTCAGCTCCTGGTGGAGAGCCTGGTGCTCGCCGCCGGCGGGGGCGCGGTCGGGCTGCTGGTGGGAGCCTGGGGCATCGACCTGATCCGCCTCTCGATCCCGCCGGTCATGCCCCGGATCGAGGGGCTCGGGCTCGACGGCTCGGTGCTGTTCTTCGTGCTCGGCGTCACGCTCGGCACCGGCGTCCTCTTCGGCCTGGCGCCGGCGCTCCTGGTGTCGCGCTCGCGGATCACCGCGGGGCTCCACCAGGGGGGCCGGAGCGGGGGCGGCGGCCGGTCCCGGCTGCGCTCCGTCCTGGTGGTGGCGGAGGTGGCCCTCGGTCTCGCCCTCCTGGTGGGCGCCGGGCTGCTGATCCGGAGCTTCGACGCCCTGACCCGGGTCGACCCGGGGTTCCGGCCGGACGGGGTGCTCTCGGCCCGGATGACCTTCCCCTCGGCGCGGTTCCCCGAGCGCCAGCGGGTGGCCGGGTTCGTGGACGAGGTGGTCGACCGGCTGGAGGCGCGGCCGGAGGTGACCTCGGCCGGGGCGGTGTCGGTGATGCCGCTCTCCGGCAACCAGCACGACGTGAGCTTCGCCGTCGAGGGCCGGATCCCCGAGCCCGGGCGGGAGCCGGCGACCGACTACCGGGTGGCGACCCCCGGGTACTTCCGGACCCTGGGCATCCCGCTGGTCCGCGGCCGCCTGTTCGCGGAGTCGGACGACGGGGGAGCGACCCGGGTGGCGCTGATCAACGAACGGTTCGCCGAGCGCTACTTCCCGGGCGAGGATCCGATCGGCCGCCGGGTGCGGATCGGCAACGTGCGCAGCGACGACTCCCCCTGGTGGACCGTGGTCGGGATCGTCGGCTCGGTCCGGGACAACGCCCTCGACCGGGCGCCGGACGCCGAGGCGTACGTGCCCGCCGCCCAGCGGGCCTCCCGGGCCATGACCCTCGTCGTCCGGTCCGGGCGGCCTCCGGAGACCCTGGCCGAGCCGTTGCGGGCCGCCGTCCACGCGGTCGACCCGGAGCAGGCGGTCTCCGGCGTCGTGCCGGTCCGGGAGCTGGTGAGCTCGTCCCTGGCGCCGGCCCGCTTCCTCGCCGGGCTGCTCGGCGCCTTCGCCGTGCTCGCCCTGGTCCTGGCCGCGGTCGGAATCTACGGCGTGATGGCCTACTCGGTGGGGCGCCGGACCCGGGAGATCGGCGTGCGGATGGCCCTCGGCGCCCGCCCGGGGGACGTCCTGGCCCTGGTGCTCCGCCAGGGGGCGCTCCTGGCCGGGCTCGGCCTGGCCCTCGGCCTGTTCCTCGCCTACAGCCTCACCCGGAGCCTCGGTAGCCTCCTGTTCGAGATCTCGCCCCACGACCCGGCGACCTTCGGCGGGGTCGCCCTGGTGCTCGCCGCCGCGACCCTCG
>JASFUJ010000336.1:0-4894 GCA_050050355.1 Acidobacteriota bacterium | reverse complement strand
CCTGGAGGAGCTGGGCGCGCGCGTCGGCCGGCAGCTCTCCCGCGTCGACCGCTCCGCCGTGGCCGACGCGGTCCTCGATGTGGTACGCGACCGCCGCGCGGTGCTCGGCATCGACACCCAGCAGCTCGGCCCGGTGCGGGCCGAGCCGGTGAACGAGAACCTCTGGCAGGTGAGCATCCCGCAGACCTACCGGGAGATTCCGGTGCGCTACGGACGGCTGGTCGCGTCCATCAGCCACGGCAACCTGGTGGTCATGGGCACCGAGACCTGGGGGGATGTCCGCGGGCTCTCCACGCACCCCAAGGTCTCCAGCGACGAAGCCCTGGCGGCCGGCTACGACTACGCCGGCGGCGCCTCGTCCGCCGACGAGATGCTGCGCGAGCCCACCCTCGAGATCATCCCGGTGGCGCCCCAGGAGCACCAGCGGGGCGAGGCCTTCGCCGGCCCCATCGGCTCCGGTTACGACCACCGACTGACCTGGACCTACGTCTTCCGCCGGCCGCCCGACACGGCCACCTGGGAGGTGATCGTCGACGCCCACAGCGGCCAGGTGCTGGCGTTCCAGGACATCAACCACTACGCGGAGGAGCAGGTCACCGGCGGCGTCTACCCGGTCACCTCGACCGAGATCTGCCCCACCAACGGCACCTGCGGCACCATGCAGAGCGGCTGGCCGATGCCCTTCGCCGACACCGGCCTGTCGTCGCCGAACAACTTCACCAACTCGGCCGGCATCTTCGACTGGACCGGCGGCACCGTGACCACGACGCTGAGCGGCCAGTACGTGAACATCTCCGACAGTTGCGGCTCGATCGTCAACAGCTCGACCACCGGCAGCCTGGACCTGGGTGGCTCGAACGGCGACCACGACTGCACCACCGGCGGCGGCTCGTCGGGCAACACGGCGGCGTCGCGCACGGCCTTCTACGAGCTCAACAAGCTCAAGGAGCAGGCCCGCGGCTGGCTGCCGTCGAACTCCTGGCTGGACAATCAGCTCACCGCCAACGTCAACCTCAACAACACCTGCAACGCCTTCTGGAACGGCTCGAGCGTCAACTTCTACCGCTCGGGCGGCGGCTGCCGCAACACCGGCGAGCTGGCCGGGGTCTTCGACCACGAGTGGGGCCACGGCCTGGATGACTTCGACGCCGGCGGCTCGCTCTCCAACTCGAGCGAGGCGTACGCGGACATCGCCGCCATCTACCGGCTCCAGACGTCCTGCGTCGGCCACGGCTTCTTCGAGACCTCGAACCAGGGCTGCGGCATGACGGCCGACGGCACCGGCTACAACGCCGACGAGGCCCAGACCGGCTCCAGTCACTGCGCCCTCGACTGCTCCGGCGTACGTGACGCCGACTGGGACAAGCACGCCGACCACACGCCGGACACCCCGCTCGGCTTCGTCTGCAACTCGTGCCTCTCCGGCTCCGGCCCCTGCGGCCGGCAGGTCCACTGCTCCGCCGCGCCGACCCGGCAGGCGGCCTGGGACCTGGTGGCCCGGGACCTCCAGTCCGCGCCGTTCAACTACGACAGCGAGACCGCGTTCCTGGTGGGCAACAAGATCTTCTACCAGGGCAGCGGCAACGTGGGGAGCTGGCACTCCTGCTCCTGCGGCTCGTCGTCCTCCGGCTGCGGCTCGACCAACGGCTACATGCAGTGGCTGGTCGCCGACGACGACAACGGCAACCTGAACGACGGCACGCCGCACATGACGGCGATCCACGCCGCGTTCGACCGCCACGGCATCGCCTGCTCCTCGCCGACGCCCACCAACAGCGGCTGCTCCGGCGGCCCGAGCGGCGCCACGACGCTCTCCGCCACCGCCGGCGACTACCAGGCGTCCCTCTCCTGGGGCTCGGTCTCCGGCGCCAACAGCTACTGGGTGTTCCGGACCGAGGGCCACGCCGGCTGCGACTTCGGCAAGACCCTGATCGCCGAGACCACCGGCACCAGCTACGTGGACACCGAGGTGGCCAACGGCCGCGAGTACCACTACAACGTGGTGGCGGCGGGCTCCTCGGACGCCTGCTACGGCACCGCCAGCAACTGCGAGACGGTCACGCCGGCCGCGTCCACCTCGCCCGACTTCAGCATCTCGTGCAGCCCGTCCAGCCTGACCGTGACCCAGGGCAGCAACACCACGAGCACCTGCACGGTCACCTCGCTCAACGGCTACTCGGGCTCGGTGAGCCTGTCGTGCAGCGGCCTGCCTTCCGGCTCGAGCTGCAGCTTCAGCCCGGACCCGGTGACGCCCACCGCGAACAGCACGCTCACGGTGACCGCCAGCTCTTCGGCCGCCACGGGCAGCTTCAGCTTCGACGTGGACGGTACCGACGGCACGCTGAGCCACAGCTTCCCCATGTCGCTCCAGGTCAACACGGCCGGCAGCGGCGGTGCCCAGAACGCGGTCTTCGACAGCGGCCTCCAGGCGCCCGCCTGCAACACGGTCGGCACCTCGTGCGACTCGACCACGCTGCTCGAGGGTCGCGACAACATCAGCGGCGGCGCCGAGGCCAACCAGCCCAACACCATCAACGACTCCTGCTCGGACGGCACCTCCGGTAGCTACCTGAGCGACGAGTCGATCGAGCAGCTCGTGGTCTCCACGGTCGGCGGCTCCGACTTCGCTCCGGGCGTGACGGTGCAGATCGACGCCACGGTGCACGTCTGGCCCGGCGGTCCCACCTCGGATCACCTGGACCTCTACTACGCCGCGGACGCCAACAGCCCGAGCTGGACCTACATCACCACCATCAACCCCACCAGCGGTGGCCTGCAGACGTACAGCACCACCTACACGCTGCCCGCCGGGCCGCTCCAGGCGGTGCGCGCCAACTTCCGCTACAACGGCAGCACCTCGTCGTGCAGCACCGGCTCCTACGACGACCACGACGACCTGGTCTTCGCGGTCGACAGCCCGACGCCGACGGTGGTGTTCTCGGACGACTTCGAGAGCGACCTGGGGTGGACGACGGACCCGAGCGGGACCGACACGGCCACCACCGGCCACTGGGCGCGAGCCAACCCGGAGCAGGTGAACTACAACGGTCCGAAGCAGCTCGGCACGACGTTCAGCGGCGTGAACGACCTGGTGACCGGCCCGCTGTTCGGCACGTCGGCCGGAACCCACGACATCGACAGCGGCGAGACGAGCATCCAGTCGCCCGCCATCAGCCTGCCCTCCAGCGGCACGCTGACGCTGTCGTTCCGCTACTACCTGGCCCACGCCAGCAACTCGTCGAGCGCCGACTACCTGCGGGTGAAGGTCGTCGGCTCGACCACCAGCACCGTGTTCGAGGAGCTGGGGGCCGGCAACGACGACGACGCGGCCTGGGCCGCCGGCTCGGCCGACATCAGCTCGTTCGCCGGGGAGACCGTCCGCATCCTCATCGAGGCCGCGGACGCCTCGACGGCGAGCCTGGTGGAGGCGGGGGTGGACGACGTGGAGATCACGCAGCAGTGATCCCACTTCGGCGGGGGGCGCTACGGCGCCTCCCGCCGTTCCCCTCCGCCACCCTCGGCACCCCCTCCCGCCCTTCTTTATCCGGAGATCCGCTCGAGGCCGCCCATGTGGGGGCGCAGGGCCTCCGGGATCACCACCGAGCCGTCCTCCTGCTGGTAGTTCTCCAGGATGGCGATCAGCGTCCGGCCGACGGCCAGGCCGGAGCCGTTCAGGGTGTGGGCGTAGCGGGGTTTGCCGCCGCCCTCGGGGCGGTAGCGGATCTCGGCCCGGCGGGCCTGGAAGTCCTCGCAGTTGGAGCACGAGGAGATCTCCCGGTAGGCGCTCTGACCCGGGAGCCAGACCTCCAGGTCGTAGGTCTTGGCCGAGCCGAAGCCCATGTCGCCGGTGGAGAGGGTCACCACCCGGTAGGGGAGCTCGAGGAGCCGGAGCACCCGCTCGGCGTGGCCGGTGAGCTCTTCGAGGGCGTCGTAGCTGGTCTCCGCGGTGGTCACCTGGACCAGCTCGACCTTGTTGAACTGGTGCTGGCGGATCAGGCCGCGCACGTCCTTGCCGTAGGAGCCGGCCTCGCTCCGGAAGCAGGGGGTCCAGGCGGCGTAGCGGATCGGCAGCGCCGCCTCGTCCAGGATCTCCTGGCGGTGCAGGTTGGTGACCGGGACCTCGGCGGTGGGGATCAGGTAGTACTCGGTGCCTTCCAGGTGGAAGAGGTCCTGCTCGAACTTCGGGAGCTGCCCGGTGCCCAGCAGGGCGTCGGCGTTGACGATGAACGGCGGCAGCACCTCGGTGTAGCCGTGCTCGCCGGTGTGGAGCTCCAGCATGAAATTGATCAGCGCCCGCTCGAGCCGTGCGCCGGCGCCGAAGTAGGCGGTGAACCGGGCGCCGGCGATCTTGGCGCCGCGCTCGAAGTCCAGGATGCCCAGCTCCGGGCCCAGGTCCCAGTGGGCCCTGGGCTCGAAGTCGAAGGCCGGGGGCTCTCCCACGTGGCGCTCGACCCGGTTGGCGGTCTCGTCGTCGCCCTCCGGCACGCTCTCGTGGGGGACGTTGGGGATCGCCAGCTCGGTGCCGGAGAGCTCGGTCTCGACCGCCGACAGGCGCCCTTCGAGCTCCTCGATCTCCCCCTTGAGCGACCCGACGGCGGCGATCTCCTCCTCCGCCGAACCGCCCTCGCGCTTGATCCGGCCGATCTTCTTGGACGCCTCGTTGCGCCGGCGCTTCCTGTCCTCCAGGTCGACGAGCACCGCGCGGCGCTCCTCGTCCAGGCGGATCCAGCGGTCCACGGTCTCGGGGTCGTTGCGCCGGGCCTCCAGGGCTCGCCGGACGCGGTCGGGGTCGTTGCGCAGGAGATCTCGCGGAAGCATGGCGGAGGGAGTCTAACCCGAGCCGTGCCCGTCGGGGGAGGACCCGCACGAGACGCCGGGAGCCCGCGAACCGTAC
>JASFUJ010000335.1:0-4898 GCA_050050355.1 Acidobacteriota bacterium | reverse complement strand
CCTGGCGCTGATCCTGGCTCTGGCCCTCGCCCTGACGGCCGGCCTGTCGACGGCTCCGGCCGGCGCCCAGGTCACCGCGCAGCCGGGGGCCGGGAGCACCGGCCAGGCCCCGGCCGGGTCGACCCCGCCGGCCGATCCGGCCGCCGGGCAGGAGGCCGGGAGCGAGCCGGAGCCGGTGCCGCCGGAGCGCCGGACGCCGCGGGCCACCATGATGAGCTTCCTGGAGGCCTTCTACCAGGAGGAGGGGGGGATCGAGCAGGCGGTCGCCGCCCTCGACCTGTCGGAGGTCCCCGAGGCCGTCCAGCCGGTGAAGGGGCCGGAGCTGGCCGTCCAGCTCAAGGAGATCCTCGACCGCACGCGCCTGATCGATCCGGAGGAGATCCCGGACCGGCCGGACGCGGACCCCTACGTTTTCCTGAGCCTTCCCGCGGGCGACGTCACGATCGACCGCGGCGAGCGCGGCGAATGGCTGTTCACCGCCGGCACCGTGGCAGCGATTCCGGACCTGTTCCGGGCCCTGGAGGACGAGGAGGTGGTCGAAGGGGTGCGCCCCGCGTCCCACTCCCTCTCGCCCGGCCTGTGGCTGCGCTCGAAGGTGCCCCGGTCACTCCACCGGGCCGTCTTCCTGCTCGAGCTGTGGCAATGGCTCGGCCTGCTGGTCCTGGCGGTGGTGGGGATCGCCGTCGACCGGGTGGTCGTCTTCGGCGCCCAGATGGTCACCCGCCGCTGGCTGCGCCGGCGCATCGAGGAGGTGGACGACGAGGGCCTCCACAAGGCGCTCCGGCCGCTGGGCCTGGTGGCCATGGCCCTGATCTGGTCGGCCGGGCTCCGGTTCCTCTGGCTGCCGGTGGGAGCCCTGTCGATCCTGGAGGTGGCGGTCCGGTTCGTCCTGGCCACCGGGGCGGTCTGGGCCGCCTACCGGATGGTGGACATCCTGTCGGCGGTGCTGGAGGAGCGCGCCCGGCGCACCGACAACCGGTTCGACGACCTGCTCGTCCCGCTGGTGCGGCGATCCCTCAAGGTGTTCATCGCCGCCTTCGGCCTGGTGTTCATCGCCGAGACCCTGGAGATGGACATCTCGAGCCTGCTGGCCGGCCTCGGCCTCGGCGGCCTGGCGGTCGCCCTGGCCGCCCAGGACGCGGTCAAGAACCTGTTCGGCTCGCTCATGATCCTGGTGGACCGGCCGTTCTCGGTGGGTGACTGGGTGGTGATCGGGAGCTTCGAGGGGATCATCGAGGACGTGGGCTTCCGGAGCGTCCGCATCCGCACCTTCTACAACTCGCTGATCACCCTGCCCAACTCCAACCTGATCTCCTCGGCCGTGGACAACTACGGCGCCCGGCGCTACCGGCGCTGGTCGACCACGCTGTCGATCACCTACGACACGCCGCCGGAGACCATCGAGGCCTTCTGCGAGGGCATCCGGGAGCTGGTCCGGCGCTCCGAGATCACCCGCAAGGACGCCTTCGAGATCCACCTGACCTCGTTCGGCGACTCCGGCCTGGAGATCCTGCTCTACGTCTTCTTCGAGACCTCGGTCTGGAGCGACGAGCTGGCCGCGCGCCACGCCCTCGGCGTCGGCATCCTGCGCCTGGCCGAGCGGCTCGGCGTCGACTTCGCCTTCCCCACCCGCACCGTCTGGCTCCACCAGGAGGCCGCCGGCGAGGCCCCGGGACGGACGCCACCGAGCGGCGACCCCGCCGAGGCCGGCCGGCGGGCGGCCGAGAGCGTTCTGGCAGGAGGGACGGGAGAGGCCGGAGGGGCCGGGGGAGCCGACGGGACCGGAGAGGCCGGCGGCTGACCGCCGGCCGGCGCTCGGCGGGCTACTCCGCCTCCTCGTCCGCCGGGCGCAGCGGGTACTCCAGTCGCCACGGGGGCGGCTCCCCGCCGTCGCCCTGCAGGTAGTGGTCGAACCAGCGCATCATGCGCAGGTTGTAGTCGTAGCGCGAGGCGGCCCGCCGGTTGCCGTGGCGCTCGCCCGGGTAGCGGACCAGCCGCACCGGGGTCTCGCCCAGGGTCTTCAGGTGGCGGTAGAGCTCCAGGGACTGGCCGGGGTCGACCCGGGTGTCGTCGGTCCCGCCCAGAATCAGGATCGGGGTCCGGGCCTGCTCCGCGTAGTAGATCGGGCTCGCCTTCAGGAAGTGCTCCCAGGCCTCCCACAGCCGCTTGCGCTCGTGGACCAGGTAGAGCTCGTCCGGGATGTCCGAGGTCCCCAGCTTGGAGATCTTGTCGCTGATCCCCACGAACATCACCGCCGCGGCGAAGCGCTCCGTGTAGTACGTGGCCCCCCAGGCGGAGGCGTATCCGCCGTACGAGCCGCCGGTGATCCCCACCCGGTCCGGGTCCACCAGCCCGGTGGCGGCCAGGTGGTCGACGGCGTCCACCAGGTCGTCGAACTCGGCCTCGGCGGGCTCGCCCTGACTGAGCAGGGAGAACTCCACCCCGCGGCCGGTGGAGCCCCGGTAGTTGGGATAGAAGACGGCGTACCCGCGGCCCGCCGCCACCTGCCCCGGGTTGCCGTAGGAGGTCAGCCAGCCGTCCCGGTAGTGGTCCTCCGGTCCGCCGTGGACCCGGAGGATCAGCGGGTGGCGCTGGACCCGATCCCGCCCGGGGCCCCGCTCAGAACCCTGCTCCAGCGGTCGGATCAGGATGCCCTGGAGCTCCAGGCCGTCGCGCGCCCGGTAGTCGACCACCTCCTGCTCCGCGAAGGCGATCCCCGCCAGCCAGGGGTTCGAGTCGGTCCGCCGGTCCGGCGCCAGGCTCCCCTCCCCGGCGTCCGGCGCCAGGTCGGCGGTGAACAGCTCCTGCGGATGGCGGGCGGATTCGCCCACCAGGGCCAGCCGGACGCCGCCGTCCGGGCGTGCCGCCAGCTCCACCCGGTCCCAGACCCGGTCCCCGGGACCGAGAAGCCGGGTCCGCCCGCCCCCGTCCCGCCCGATGCGATGGATCGGGGACTCGACCCCCTCGTCCCCCACGAAGAGCAGGCTGTCGCCGTCGATCCACTCGGCGTCGCGCACGTGCCCCGGGTAGCCGGGCAGGATGTCCCGGAAGCTCCCGTTCTCGGCCGAGGCGACCATCAGCCGCCCCTCCTGCGGATCGTGGAGATCCCGTCCGGAGATGAACGAGAGGTGCGAGCAGGCCGGGCTCCACTCCACGTCGGCCAGCTTGCCCGGGTTGTCGACCGCGGTGACGAGCTCCCCGGAGGCCGGATCGACGATCCGGATGCGCTCGAACATGTAGGAGGCGTCGACCGACGGATCGGGGGCCACGGTGACCGCCAGCCGGTCGCCGGCGCCCTCCGCGGCGCACCACCGGACGGACTGGATCTCCCCTTCGAGCGGCAGCATCCGGGGCTCTCCGGCGTCCGCCGCCGGATCCGCCGCCGGGGCGGCCGGAGCCACCCACGCCCGGGTCCACCGCCAGTCCTCCTCGAAGACCTCCGCGTCGAACCCCGCCTCTTCGAGCGCCTCCCCCGCGTCGTCCGGCTCCTTCGCCAGGTACGCCACCTCCACGCCGTCCGGGCTCCAGGAGTACGCGCGGATCCCCGTGGGATGGGTGAGCACCCGGCGCGCCTCGCCGCCGGTCCGGGGGATGACGTACAGGGCCGGCCCCTCGTCCGCGCCCCGCTCGGCGAGAAAGGAGATCCCGCGGCCGTCCGGCGTCCACGCCAGGTCGTCCACGTCCACCTCGCCGGTGACGTAGGGGCGGGGCGCGCCGTCGCCCTCGACCACCCAGAGCTCGAACCAGGGCTTGCCGTCCGGATCCTCGAACGGAACCCTCTGCACGCGCAGGCGGTAGGCGACGGCCTCCCCGTCCGGGGAGACGACGGCGTCCTCCACCTCCTGGATCCGGGCCACGTCCTCGGGGGTCATCGGCCGCGGGGACGGGTCCACCGCCGCCGCCGGAGCCGCGGCGAGGACGGCGGCCGTCCCGAGGACGGCCGTGCACGAGCGGACGAATCTGCGGAGCTCTCCCATGGTGTCTCCTCCTCGAATGGCGCGCGGGAGCGCCGGCCGATCGTACCGCAGCCTCAGGGCTCCTCGCCGGAAGACACCCTGGCGACCCCGCTGCGCAGGTGGAGGTCCCGCTGCGGGAACGGGATCTCGATCCCCTCCTCGGCGAAGCGCCGCACGACGCGGGCCGCCAGCTCGTTGCGCGCCTGGAGGATCTCCTCGAACGCCCGCAGCCAGACCCGCAGCTCGAAGTCGACGGAGCTCTCCCCGAAGCCGGTGAAGATCGCCATCGGCGCCGGATCGTCGAGCGCGAGCTCGTAGGTCATTCCGATCTCCAGGAGCACGCCGATCACCCGCTCCGGGTCGTTGCCGTAGGCGACGGAGACCGGCAGCGCAAGCCGGGCCCGCGGCGTGGTCAGGGTCCAGTTGACCACCTTCTCCGCGATCAGGTCGCCGTTGGGGACGATCTGCTCGGCGCCGTCGAAGGTGGTCAGCACCGTCGAGCGCAGCCCGATCTTGGTGATGGTCCCCCGCTGCCCCCCGACGTCGACCACGTCGCCGATCCGCACCGGTCGTTCGAACAGCAGGATCAGGCCGCTGACGAAGTTGTTGACCACGTTCTGGAGCCCGAACCCGATTCCCACCCCCAGGGCGCCGGCGATCAGGGCGAAGGTCGACAGGTCGACGCCCAGCAGCGACAGGGCGACGAACACCCCGAGCACCATCAGGGTGTAGTGGAGCAGGGTGAAGAACGAGTCCCGCACCCCGCGCTCGAACTCGCGGTGCTCGAACACCGTCCGGTCCAGGAGGCTCCGGACCACCCAGGAGCCCACCAGCGCCAGGTAGACGGCGACGGCGGCCAGGAGGAGCTTCCCGACGGTGAGCTCCCGCTCTCCGATCGCGATCCCCGCGCTCACGATGTGGCCCCACGCCTCGCCGGGGGTC
>JASFUJ010000334.1:0-4932 GCA_050050355.1 Acidobacteriota bacterium | reverse complement strand
AGTTCGAAGGCGACCTGGACCTGGACATCGACGTCCAGCGCCAGATCGCCGAGGGCACGGTGGAGGCGGGGGGCGCCGAGGTGCGCTACATCGCCCGGACCGGGTACCGCACGGTCCGGCATCGCGCCGAGCCCGCGGAGCCGCCGGAAGCCTCGGGCGCCGCCGGTTCCCCCGGCGAGATCGGGGAGATCGGCGAGATCGGGGAGATCGGGGAAATCGAGCGGATGTCCGTGGTCACCGCCGAGCTGACGATCTCCTGCCTGGAGAGCCCCTACGTGCGCTTCGCCCTCTGGTTCACGCCCGGACCGGAGAACCCGGAGTGGGACCCGAATTCGGACCCCACGCCCGAGACCGTGGCCGGCACCGCCGCCGACCCGGAGGCCCTCCGGGCGTTCCTGGATCATTTCGATCTGTGCCGGTAGGGCAGCGCCCGGCGGAGCCCCCCGACGGAAGCCCTACCAGGCGGAGCCGTGCCGGAGGCCCGGAGCCCCCGGACCGCCCCGGGTGCTCGGCCCCCCCGGAACCCCTGCCTTCTCACTCCTCGCCGTAGGCGATCTCCATCCGCCGGACCTTCCACGCCGAAAGGCCCAGCAGGGCCGCCGCCACCAGCAGCAACCCCGGCACCGCCAGCCACGGCGACGGCGGCTCCGCCAGCAGCGCCAGCACCCCCTCCGGCGGCGGCACCGGCTGCAGCGCCTGGAGGTAGTGGATCACGCTGATCCGCTTGAGCAGCGGCGGCAGCAGGAAGTTGGCCCACTCCCAGCCGAAGATCGCCAGCGCCGGCAGGACCGGGTTGCGGAAGAACAGGCCCGCGGTCAGGAAGACCGCGCCGTAGCCGAGCACCCCCAGCAGGGTCACCCCGACGTAGCCGGCGAGCTGACCGAGCCCGTCGCCCCGGAGCAGGAAGGCGCCGTAGCCTCCGGAGCCTCCGCCCGCGGTGAGCGGCAGGAAGTGGGCCAGGAAGCAGACCGCCGCCGTGGCCGAGAGCACCGCTCCGACGGCCACCAGCCCGGCCAGGAACTTGCCCGCCACCAGCACGTCCCGGCGCACCGGAGCGAGGAAGGAGTAGTGCAGGCTCCGCTCCTGGACCTCGGCGCGGAACAGCCGGGTGAAGACCAGGAGGCAGACGAAGAAGAGCACCAGGCGGGTGAAGAGCTGGCCGAAGAACGCCCCGAACTCCCGCGACAGGTCCCCCGCGGCCGGCAGCTCTCCGGGGTCGCCGGTGAAGGTCATCCGGCCCCAGGCGAAGAGCAGCACCAGGGCCACCGGCAGGCCGGCGAGCAGGTAGATCCCGAGGGCCCGCAGGCCGATCAGGTTGCGGCCGATCTCCAGGCGGGACACCGCCAGGGTCTGGCGGAGCCGCAGTCGCGTCGCGTCGCTCACGCCGCACCTCCCCGGGAGCCGATCAGGTAGCGATAGATCGACTGCACGTCCTCGTCCACGGGCATCACCGTCTCCACCGCGAAGGCCTCCTCGATCACGATCCGGTTGAGCAGCATGTAGAAGGCGTCGGCGTCGCGGGTCGACACCAGCACGCCCGCGTCGTCCTCCACCAGCCGGGCCTCGACCACCCCGTCCTCCTCGAACACCCGGGCGGCCAGCCGGGCCGGCCGGTCGCAGCGGATGAGGATCTTCATGGGGTGGCTCTGCATCTCCGAGCGCACGCCCTGGATGTCCCCTTCGGCCACCACGTAGCCGTTGTTCAGCAGGACCACCGTGTCGGAGATCATGTCCACCTCGTGGAGGATGTGGGACGACACCACCACGTGCAGCCCGTCCTCGGCCAGGTGCCGGAACAGGCGGATCATCTCTGAGCGGGCCATCGGGTCGAGGCCGTTCAGCGGCTCGTCCAGCAGCAGCACCGACGGCCGGTGGGCCATGGCCTGGGCCAGGCGGATCCGCTGACGCATCCCCTTGCTGTAGCCGCCGACCCGGCGGTGGGCCGCGTCCTGCAGACCGACCCGCTCGATCGCCTCCCCGGCGAGCCGCCGGGCCTCGGCGGCCGGGATGCCGTGGAGCCGCAGGTAGGAGGTCACGAAGCTCCGGCCGGTCACCCCCCGCGGGAAGCTGTCGTACTGGCTCGCGTACCCGACCAGCCGGAACAGCTCCTCCGGCCGGTCGGTGGGGATGCCGAGCACCCGCACGCTCCCCCGGGACGGCCGGAGCAACCCGGTGGCCAGGTTGAACAGGGTGGTCTTGCCCGAGCCGTTCGGCCCCACCAGGCCGGTGATCCCGGGCTCGATGGCGAGAGTCACCCGGTTGACCCCCAGGACCTCGCCGTAGAACTTCGAGACGTTGTCGAAGACGATCCGGGGATCCTTCATGAGACCACCTCGTAGGCCCGCAGACGCCGGGCGAGGATCGCCACGGAGACCACCACCACGCCGGCCAGCACGGTCCAGACGCCCGCCAGGGGAGGGCCGTCGGTGATCGACAGGCCGAACAGCCCGCGCACCATGGTCTCGAAGACCGCTCCCGGGTCGAGCAGCAGGCCCCACCGCTCCCCCATCCCGTGGTAGATCGCCTGGCCGAAGCCCGGCAGCAACAGGAACAGGGAGAGCAGGACTCCGCGCACCGCCAGCGGCCAGCGGATCAGCGCCGAGAGCGCCAGGGTGAGCAGGGACAGGACCACGATCCAGACCCAGGAGCCGACGAGCAGGGCGGCCCCCAGCCGGAGGTGGTCCGCCAGCCATCCATCGCCTTCCAGGGTCGCCTGGAGCCCGAACAGGCCGAGGCCGAAGACCCAGGTCAGCAGCGACAGGGCCGCGCCCAGCACCACGAACTTGCCGGCCGCGTACTCGACCCGGCCGATCGGCCGGGCGAGGTAGAGCGGGAGAGCGCCATTGGCCAGGTCCATGGAGATCAGCGGCGGCCCGGCCAGCAGCACCACCAGGAAGCCGATGAAGAACTGGATCCCCAGGAAGGTGGCGAAGAACCCTCCCTCCACGGGCAGGATCTCGGCGAAATCGGAGGCGGTGATCCCGAACACGGCCAGCGCCCGCGTGTTGTGGCGCAGGTAGATCAGCACCGCGAACACCAGGGTCGTCAGCCCCGAGGCGGCGAGCAACACCCACCAGACCTTCGAGCCCGACAGCCGCTGGTAGGCGTAGCGGGGGATCACCAGGAAGCGCAGGGTGCGGGGTGTCTCCGGTCCCTGGTACCGCCGGTAGGTCTGCTCATAGACGGCCATCGGCGGCCTCCTCGGTCGTCTCGTCCGGGTTCGCCGGACGCTCTTCCGGCTCCCCTTCCATGGCGTTCAGGAAGATGTCTTCCAGCGAGTCCCGGCGGAAGCTCACCCGGCGCAGTTGCACCCGGTGCCGTTCGGCGAGCCGGTAGAAGTCGTCGACTCCCACGCCGTCGGGAAGGACCGCCTTGAGGCGCGTGGGCGCGGTCACGGCGAGCTCGCAGCCCAGGGCGCGCACCGCCTCCGGGAAGGCGTCGTCCCCGCCCCGGATCTCGAGCTCCAGGAACCGCCGGTTGGTCCGGCGCTCCTCGGCCAGGTCGGTGTAGGCGGCGATCTCCCCCTCCTTGAGCACGAGAACCTCGTCGCAGCACTCCTCGACGTCGCGCAGCAGGTGGGAGGAGAGGATCAGCCGCACCTCGCCGGTGTCGCGGATCTCCCGGATCAGCCGCAGCATCCGCTCGCGGGCCGGTGGATCGAGCCCGGCGGTGGGCTCGTCCAGGAGGAGCAGCCGGGGGCCGTGGACGATCGCCTGGGCCAGCTTCGCGAGCTGCTTCATGCCCAGGGAGTAGCTCTCCATCGGCCGGTAGCGCGCCTCGCCCAGGCCGACGTAGAACAGGGCCTCGTGGGCCCGCTCCAGCGCCTGCTCGGCCGGGAGCCCCGAGAGCTCGCCCATCAGCCGCACGAAGCGCACCCCGCTCATGCCGGCGATGAAGGCCTCGCGCTCCGGCATGTGCCCCAGCAGCTCGCGGACCTCCTTGGAGCGCTTCCGCACGTCGCGGCCGAGGATGCGGGCGGTGCCGGCGGCGGGGCGGTAGAAGCCGAGCAGGGTGTGGAGGAGCGTGGTCTTGCCGGCGCCGTTGGGCCCCAACAGGCCGACGGCCCGGCCGGTGAGCCGGGCCGAGACGGACCGGAGGGCCCGGAGGCTGCCGAAGCGCACCTCCAGGCCCTCGAGCTCCACCACCGGCGGTGACCCCTCCCCGGAGGGGGCGCCGGACGCGTCCGGCGCCGAGGGATGGTCGGCGAGGGTCTCTTCCGCTGCGATCATGATCCTCCTTCTCCGCCGTGGTCGCCCACGAGGGTGTCCGGGGTGGTCATGGAATCGACCGCGGCGATCCCGAAGAGCTCCTCGATCCCTCCGAGGCTGCCGAGCCCACCGCCGGAGCCGAACAGGGCCGACAGGGGCAGCAAGCCCTCGCCGCCCACCGAGGCGGCGAAGACCAGCCGGTCCTCCAGCCCGTAGGCGTAGCCCAGGGTCGGCGGATGCAGCTCGCCGGCCTGCTCCAGGGTCGTCCGCTCGTCCGCGGTCAGCTCCCGCCCGTCCTGCTGGGCGGCGGCCAGCGCCTGGGCCAGCGGTCCGAGACGGGATCCCAGATCCTGGTAGGCGACGGCCGAGAAGTTGGCGTAGCCGTCGGCCGGCAGCAGCTCCCGGAACTGGCTCGAGGCGAGCAGATGGGCGCCGGTCTGGCGCGCCCGGATCGCCGTGTCGAGCAGCGCCGGGCTCGGGGCGGCCACCAGGTACGAGTCGACGAAGGTGTAGTGGACGGCCAGCCCTTCGGCCGGAGTCGACAGGGTCCAGATCGTGCGCCCGCCGCTCTCGCTCGATGTGAGGGAGAAGCCGGCGGCCTCGCCCTCCGCGATCCGCGCGGCGTTCAGCCGCTCGACGGCCCATTCCAGCGTCTGCTGGAGGCGCGCCGGATCGTAGACCTCGACCACCACCTTGAACGACGGCTTGGGGGCCAGCGGTCCGT
>JASFUJ010000333.1:0-4935 GCA_050050355.1 Acidobacteriota bacterium | reverse complement strand
CCGATGCCGAAGTTGATGATCGTCAGGCCGTCGTCGTTGGTGGCGGCCTGCATGGGGCGCCCGGCGCCGCGGATCTCGCAGCCGAAGCGCTCGGCGAACCGTTCCACGTAGTGGTCGAAGTTGGTCAACAGGATGTAGTCCCCGAAGCCGTCGAGCGGCATGCCGGTGTAGCGGGGGAGCCAGTTGCGGGCGATGGCCAGGCGTTCGGTCATGGGGGTCTCGGGCGGGCCTTCAGTCCACCACCAGCACCGGGCAGTGGACCCGGCGCAGCAGGAGGCGCAGGTCGGAGACGGGGCCGGAGCGGGGGAGGATCAGCAGGCCGCAGCGGTCGCGGCGGGTGACGCCGAGGATCGCCTCCGCGTCCGCCGCGGGCAGCCACCGGATGCGCACGTCCGGGGGCTCGTCGCCGGCCCGGGTGGCCTGGCTCCGGAGCTGCTCGCGGAGCTGGGCCTCCTCCACCTCCGGGCCCCGGTCCGCCGGGGCGACCATCAGCACCGTCAGCGCTCCGGCGCCGCCCCGGGCGACGCGCGCGGCGATCTCCACGGCCCGCTCGCCGGTGGCCCCGCCGTCGTGGAGCACGTGGACGGTGCCGCCGATGCGGACCCCCCGGCGGGTCACCAGCACCGGGGCGCCGGCCACCTCCAGCAGCTCGCGGACGGTGGAGCCGGGGCCGCGGCCCGGGCCGTGTCCCCGGACGCCGAGGGTGATGAGATCCGCCTCGGCGGAGCGGAGCTCGGCGGGGACCCGGCCGCGGGTGGTCCGGAACGACCAGCGGACGGAGAGGCTCCGGGCCGCCTTCTCCAGGGTGCGGCGCGCCCGCGACGCCTGGCCCCGGAGCTGGCGCTCCAGGTCCCGGCGGCCCAGGGGCCGGGGGCGGCCGGAGAGGAAATCGATCTCCGTGGCCGTGGCCCGGCCGACCAGGCGCAGCACGTTGACGTCCTCCACGTACAGGCCGATCAGCTCCGCCTCGAGGGCCGCGGCCAGCGCCGCCGACGCCTCGACCGCGGCCAGGCTGTCCGGCGACGCGTCGAGGGCCACCAGGATCCGCCGGATGGTCCGGCCGGCGTCGCCGTCTCCCGCGCTCACGCGCCACCTCCCCCGGCCGGATCCGGTTGCCCCTCCGGGCCGCCGCCCCCGCCGGACGCGAACTTCCGCGCCTGCTCGGCGAGCTCCACCAGCCGGGCCTCCACCCGGGCGTTCACGCTGCCCTCCGGGTAGCGCCCCGCGGCGTCGCGCTCGCCCATGGGCAGGCCGGTGAGGAGCCGCATGCCCTGGTCCACGGTCTCGACGGGCCAGACGTGGAACCGGCCCTCGCGCACGGCGTCGACCACGTCGTCCCGCAGCATCAGGTGCCGGACGTTGGCCGCCGGGATCAGCACCCCCTGCCTCCCGGTCAGCCCCTGGCGCGAGCAGACGTCGAAGAAGCCCTCGATCTTCTCGTTGACCCCGCCGATCGGCTGGATCCGGCCGTGCTGGTTGATCGAGCCGGTGACCGCCATCGACTGGTCGAGCGGCACCTCGCCGATGGCGGAGAGGAGGGCGTAGAGCTCGGGGGAGGACGCGCTGTCCCCGTCGACGCCGCCGTAGGACTGCTCGAACACCAGGCTGGCGGCGAGCGCGAGCGGACGGTCGGGGGCGTAGCGGGCGCCGAGGAAGCCGGTGAGGATCAGCACCCCCTTGGAGTGGATCGGCCCGGAGAGCTCCACCTCCCGCTCGATGTCCACCACCTCGCCCTTGCCCAGGCGGATGCGGGCGGTGATCCGGCTCGGCTTGCCGAAGGCGAAGTCCCCGAGCTGGACCACCGACAGCCCGTTCACCTGGCCCACGTGGGAGCCCTCGGTGTCGATGTAGATCGTGCCCCGTTCGATCTCCTCCTGGATCCGGTCCCGGATCCGGCTCGAGCGGTAGGTGGCCTCCTCGACGGCGCGCTGCACGTGGGCGGCGGTGACCACCTCGGCCCCCTCCTCGCCGGCCCAGTGGTCCGCTTCGCAGGTCAGGTTGCGGATGTGCCGGCCGAGCACCGAGAGCTTCCCGGAGTCGCCCACCAGGCGGGCGCTCCGGTCGACGATCCGGGCGACGGCGCCGCGGTCGAAGGGGCGCAGGTCGTGCTGCGCCGCCAGCCCCGCCACCAGGCGGGCGTACCCGGTCTCCGACTCCTCGGTCCGGTCCATCCGCTCGTCGAAATCGGCCTCCACCCTGAACAGGTCCCCGAAGTCGGGGTCGTGGTAGGAGAGCAGGTAGTAGAGCAGGGGGCTCCCCACCAGGACCACCTTGACGTCGAGCGGCATCGGCTCCGGATCGAGGGTGACCGTGGAGATCAGGCCGAGCGCCTCCCGGGGGGACTCGATCCGCACCCGGCCGGACTGGAGCGCCCGTTTGAGGCCCTCCCAGGCGAACGGCTGGGTGAGCAGGCGGTAGGCGTCGACGATCAGGTAGCCGCCGTCCGCCTGGTGCAGGGCGCCCGACTTGATCAGGTTGAAGTCGGTGATCAGGGCGCCCATCACGGGGAGGTGCTCCACCCGGCCCACCAGGTTCTGGAAGGTGGGCATGTCCTGGTAGATCACCGGCGCGTGCTCGGAGTCGGAGTGGTCGACGATGACGTGGATCCGGTACGGCCGGAGCTCCGGCCGCTCCAGGGCCGAGGTGCGGGCGCCGCTCCCGAGCCCGGCGGTGAGCAGCTGCTGCTGCTGCTGTTCCTCCTCCTGGGCCCCTCCGACCACCCGGCGGACGTTGTGGACGATGTTCTCCTCGACCCCGTCCAGGTGCTCGATGATCGCGGCGTGCTCCGCGAAGCGCTGCCGCAGGGGGCCGAAGAGGTCGTCGACGGTCAGCCGGGCGATCTCCCGGTTGAGCTCGCCCACCTGCTCGCGCACCCTCCGCTGATGGTGGGGCATCTGGCGGAGGATCTTCTGGAGCTCCTTCTGCAGCTCTTCGATCGCCGCCCGTAGCCGTTTCTGCTCCTCCTCGGAGATCTGGTCCATCTCGTCCGGCGGCACCACCTCGCCGTCGCGCACCGGCGCGAAGACGAAGCCCATGGGGGTCCGGATGAGGGTGAGGCCCTGCTCCCGGGCGTGCTCGTCGAGCTGCTCGAAGGCTTCCTGCTGCTCCTCGCCCGCCTCCTCCTGGACGCCCTGGCGCCGCGTCTGGTACTGCTCGCTCTCGAAGGCCGACTCGAGCGCCGAGGACAGCTCCTGGAGCGCCTCGTCCAGCGCCTTCGCCGCCTCGGCGCCGGTGCCCGCGGGCAGGCGGAGCACCCGCGGTGCGTAGGGGTCGTCGAAGTTGTTGACGTAGCAGACGTCGGGCGGCGGCGGCTCGGCCCGCGCCCGCTCCTCGAGGAAGTGGCGCACCAGGCTGCGGCGGTCGATCTCCTCGGAGCCGAGGGCGTAGATGTTGAAGCCGTCGGCGCGCATGCCCACCGCGAAGCGGACGGCGCGGATCGCCCGGTCCTGGCCGACGAAGTCCGTGGTGTCCTCGAGGTCCGCGGTGGTCTCGAAGCGGAAGCGCTCGGGGTCGCAGCGCCGGGCCAGATCCTCGGCCGGGAGCTCCCGGGGAACGGGGGTTCGCTCGTCGTTCACAACGTCCTCCTCGCCCACGTCGGTTGGCTCGCCCGCTACGGCGTTCGCGCCGGCGTTCTCGCCGGCTTCCTTGCCGGCTTCCTTGCCAGGCTCAGCCGGCTCTGCGCCGTCACGTCGATCGTCCGGCCGGGCTCCAGGCCGTGCTCCTCGAACCAGCTCCGGACCTCCTCCACGGTATAGCAGTCGCCGCCGTCGGTCGAGACCAGCATGTTGACCGCGAACAGCGCGCCTCCGGAGGGCCTCGTGCGGTCCTCCTCCAGCAGGAAGTCCTTGACGGCCAGCCGGCCGCCCGGCGCGAGGGCCCGGGCGGCGTTGCCGATCAGCCGCCGGTTCTCGGCGGCCGGGTAGATGTGGATCAGGTTCGAGACGAAGATCAGGTCGAAGGGGCCTCCCGCGGCGGAGAGATCGTCCTCGAAGGCGTCCCCGGCGCGGCCCTCGACCCGGTCGGAGAGGCCGGCCCGCGCGGCCGTCTCCCGGGCGACCGCCACGGTCTCGGCGCCGTCCAGCACCACGGCGCGCGCCTCCGGCAGCCGGCGGGCGAGCTCGACGGCGTAGTGGCCGGGCCCACCCCCCACGTCGAGGATGCGCCGCACCCCCTCGAGGGCGCCGAGCGCCTCCAGGGCGTCGGCGGTCTTGACGGCGCTCTCCCGCGCCACGTCCGACATGGCCGCGGCGAACGAGCGCTCGTCGGAGGCCAGCCGGGGATCGATCGCCTCCTCGGGCACCCTGGCGCCGGAGCGGACGGCGTCGTGGAGCTTTGCCCAGCGCTCGTACAGGCGGGCGCCGTGGAGCAGCATCGCCACCTTCGACCGGGGACCGCCGGGCAGCAGGGCCTCGCGCGCGCCCTCGCCGTTGCGGTAGCGGCCGTCCCGGTCCTTCTCCAGGACCCCGAGAGCGGCCAGGGCGTCGCACAGGATGCGCACCCCGCGCCGGTCGGCGCCGAGTCGTCCGGCCAGGGTGTCGGCAGCGGCCGGGGCGTCGTCCAGGGCCTCGAACAGGCCGAGCCGCACCCCGGTCATCAGGATCTGCGCCTCGCGATACCCGGACGCCAGGGCGTCGATCCGGGCCACCGGATCGGCGGCAGGGTCGGTGGGGCCGGCGGGGTCGACAGGGTTGGGGGGATCTTCAGTGTGGGGCGGGCGGTCGTTCGCGGGCACGGCGGAGCCTCCTCCGGTCGGTCGTCCGGCGGTCGTCCAGCTCGATTGTCTCCCATTTCGAGGAGGAGCGGGAGGAGCTACTTCGTCTCGACCACCAGCCGGGCGCCGTCCTGGATCGAGAACCCGTCCTCCAGGACGACGCTCTCGCCGATCAGGGTCACGTCGCCGCCGGGGGCGGCGATCTCGAAGCCGTTGCCGGCCCG